>JAYTWO010000117.1:0-3764 GCA_043743415.1 Planctomycetota bacterium | reverse complement strand
TTGAAGAAGGCTCTGGAAGTTCTCGATCAGGAGATTGCCAAGGCGACCGCTGAAGCGAAGCCCGCCGATGCCGCTCCGGCAGAGGAGAAGAAAGACGAGAAGCAGGACGGCGACCCCGAGAAAAAAAAGGCCGCCCGCATTCCGTTCTTCCCGACCACGCTGAAGTACCTGCTGTAGTGTCGATTCGAAAAGCCCACCGGTTGCAACCGGTGGGCTTTCTAGTCTCCGCGGAATGATTTCGTTAAAGACCACCATTCTGTCACAGATCTGCCCACCACACGTGAAGGTTTCACCATGCAATTCGTTCGTGTTCTGTCGGCATTCCTCGCCCTCTCAGTGGTCGGCATCCACGCCCTCTCAATTGTCGGCATCCACGCCGAGGAGAAGCCGCCGACCGGCCTCGCCTCGACGCTGCAACCGTTTGTCGACCGGCACACGCTGGCTGGGGCGGTGACGCTGGTGGCCGACAAGGACCAGATCCTCGACATCTCGGCGGTCGGGTTTGCCGACATCGCGAACAAGCGGGCGATGCAGCCGAATGACATCGTGTGGATCGCCTCGATGACCAAGGGCATCACCGCTGCCGCTGTCATGGTGCTGGTCGACGAGGGGAAGGTGTCGCTCGACGACCCGATCGAGAAGTTTCTGCCAGAGTTTAAGGAGTTGTGGGTCATCTCGGAGGCCGATGGGGAACACGTCCTGCTCAAGCGGCCCGCCTCGAAGGTCACAGTGCGGCAGGTGTTGTGTCACACTTCGGGAATGCCGTTCCAGTCGAAGATGGAGCAACCGACCCTCGACGGGTTGACGCTGCGTGAGTGCTGCTTGAGCTACGCCATGACCCCGCTCCAGACCGAGCCGGGCACGAAGTACCAGTACAGCAACGCCGGGATCAACACTGCGGGACGCATCATCGAGGTCGTCAGCGGGATGTCCTATGAGAAGTTCTTGCAGGAACGCATTCTCGACCCCCTCGGTATGACCGACACCACCTACTGGCCCAGCGAAGAACAGCTGACCCGGCTGGCCAAGCCGTATAAGCCGAACGCCGAGAAGACCGGCCTGGAAGAGACGACGATCAGCCAGTTGACGTACCCGCTGAACCTCCGGACTCGTCATCCGATGCCCGCGGGCGGCCTGTTCGCCTCGGCCAAAGATGTGTCGAGCTTCTGCCGCATGCTGCTCGCTGAAGGCATGTTCGAGGGGAAGAAAGTCCTGTCGCCTGAAGCCGTGAAGGCCCTGAGCAGCCGCCAGACCGAACCCGCCGTCAAGGACAGCTATGGCCTGGGCCTCAGCGTCTCCGAGCATTCGTTCGGCCACGGCGGGGCATTGTCGACGAACATGACGATCGACAAGAAGCACGGGCTGGTGCTGGTCTACCTCGTGCAGCACGCCGGGTATGCCAACGCCGATGGCGGCGAGATCCAGCCCACGTTCAACAAGGCCGCCATTGAGCGGTTTGGGAAGAAGGGGAAGTAGCCCCGGCTTCGAACCGGTCGGGTGGCACGCCCTGCCCAAAGCGTCAGGGCGTTCCACCCGATCCGAGCCCTGCGCTGAAATCGAAATGAATTTTCGGTTTGTTGCGGAGGGCGGCGATTCGCGATAAAATTGAGTCGATGAAACCAACAGTTTACATCGAGACCACTGTGCCGAACTACCTGACAGCATGGCCGAGTCGAGATTTGGTTCGCGCGGCACATCAGCAGATTACTCGCGAGTGGTGGGACAAAAGGGGGAGTTTCGACCTCTACGCATCTCGGTCGGTGGTTCAAGAGTGCCAAGCGGGAGACGCCCAAGCCGCAGCGGATCGCCTCGCATCCCTGGCGGGAATTCCGCTGCTTCGACAAGGTCCCGATGTCAGCGATTTGGCAGAGGCGTTGATGCGAGACGTTCCGTTGCCAGAGAAGGCGGCTGCCGACTCGCTCCATATCGCGACGGCAGCGGTGCATGGCATGAAATACTTGTTGACGTGGAACTGCACCCACATCGCGAATGTCGTTCTGCGTCCGCGAATCGAAGAGGTGTGTCGCTCAGCAGGTTTCGAGGCACCGCTCATTTGTACGCCCGAGGAACTCGCACCAGGAGATTATCCATGATCGACGATGACGTGATTCGCGAAGTGCGCGCGGCACGCGAAGCTTTTGGCCAAAAACACGGCTACAACATCCGCGCGATGGTCGCAGATCTTCAGGCTCAAGACGCAGCAGGGGATTGGCCGGTGGTCAGTCTTCCGCCCCGGCGCCCCCTGTCATCTCCGCCGAACAAAACGCTGCAGCAGACGGCGGGGGCATGTCAGTCGGGTGGCACGACCTGAGTCTTCGAAGGGCGTGGCAAGCGGGTGCGTGCGCGTCCACCACGCCCTGCCCAAAGCGTCAGGGCGTGCCACCCGTCCGTGGAGCGTAAGACGACACCCTGTGATACCTCGATTCTGACTACCCAAACGGCCACCATCCGCGTTTGCAGACGTTCTTCCGCCGGATGTCGACGACCTCATTGATGTCGTGTTTCTCGAACAGGTCAATCAGATCATCGGTTCCCTGCTTGAGCTTGAAGGCCGTCTCTTCCGGATAGAGCGGATAGACCCCGTAGAAGTGAATCACCTTGTCATCCGACAACTCCAACTGGTGAAACTCCTCCGGGACATTCAGCATCCCCAGCACGAGACCGCAGCTGAATTTGGTGCTGGGGGCATAGCGTTCCGCCGGGTCGCAGTTGGGAATCGTGTGCCCGTGACCGAGCCAGGTGTCGTACTCATGCGGGAGTCGGGCCAGCATCTTGAGCAGACGAATCGGCCAGTAGTGGTTCTCGTCCTCGAAGTCTGCCTGGGTCATGGGCCAGTCCTGGGGCAGCCGGATCATCAGCTCCGCGAACCGGAACTCCTCCAGACCATCAGGAACCGTCATCGGGGCTTCACTCATACCGCTGGTGATCAGCGTGTGGAACGGCTGTTTGCGGGTGGGGGCCACCCTGTGAATGTCGATGTGGACGAGGTCCGAGATGATCTCGTGGAACACTCCTTCGACCGGGCCGATGTGTTCCTCGATATGGTTCGAGATGGCCTCGATCGCCTCCCCGTCCCCGTGAGACATCTCGAAGGGGACCGTGCGTTCCTGGTGCCGCAAGAGCTGGGAGCCCCCCGCCGAGAACTCGGCTTCGTCCGTGTCGCGGGTGATGGGATGGGGAACTTTGAGTGTTGTCTCGCACTTCCGACAGCGGAACGTCTTGCCCGCCTTGTCGGCACCCAGGCGATACTTCTTGCCGCAGTTCTTGCAGGGGAACTCGATCGACATGGTCACTGTGCCTTGAATGGCGACATGGATTGCCGGGCGAATCGAAACTCACCCCCACCGGAATCAGCTTACACGAGTCTGCCGGGCGACGGAATCTTGGAAGCAGTCTCCGTTCGCGAACAGCGTTCATCGGCTCGAGTGGAATTCGTGACACCAAGGGAGCCAAGGTCGGCAGTCACAAGGTCTTGATTCGATCGTCCCGGGTGGACCATTCGAAACTCGAGACCGTCAATGTCGTGGCTGGTCCGAATGTCATCGACATCGCCTGCGTGGCGAGTTCTGGGAAGCAGCCTGCCACGGCTGCCGAGGATTGAGCTAAAGCCACATGCCTTGTCAGCAGGGAAAAGCCCAGGGGTTGCCACCCCTGGGCTTTCGTATTTCGTCGTCTCACACTGACCACTGAACACTGACCACTTCTCGCTCACTTCTTCTCAAAGTGCCGGTCCGCAAAGTTCATGAACTGCTCCCAATCGTACG
>JAYTWO010000116.1:0-8174 GCA_043743415.1 Planctomycetota bacterium | reverse complement strand
ACCTCCAGGCAGCGGGTGAGATCCCCCGCATCGACTGTGAACGAGACCTCCGACTTCGAGTTGCGGCCCACGTTCTGCACGATCATGTCGACCGACACTCCAGCCTGGGCCACCGCCTCAAATAGCTCCGCCGAGATGCCGGGGCGATCCTGCACATCGTGAACGGTGATGCGGGCCTGGCCTTCGTCCAGGATCACTTCGCTGACCACGATATCTTCCATGCTCCGCAGGCGGCTGACGACCGCAGCCAGGCGTTCCTGCTCGCTGGCCCGCGCAGTGGCGGAGGCCTGTGCTTTCGAGGTCGCCACCGTTAGTTCCGGTGCCGGGGTTTCTCGGTCGAGTTGGAATCCGTGATGCACGGTCCGCAGAGCCTGCTCGCACACGTTGCGATCGACGAGTACAGACACCTTGATGTCGCTCGTCGTAATCATCTGGATATTAATCCCGGCATCGGCCAGACGGCGGAACATCCGGGCTGCGACGCCCGCATGTGAACGCATCCCCAGCCCGACGGCTGACACCTTGGCCAAGTTGGTCCCGCTCAGGACCGAACCCTCACCCAATTCAGTCACAGCTTCCTGCGCCGCCGTCAGCGTTTCGGCGAGTTCGCTGGCGGGAACGGTGAACGAGACCTCGGCCTTGTTGTCGACCGAGACGTTCTGCACGACCATATCGAGCGGGATCTTGCGGGCCGCCATCTTGGCGAAGATCAGGCTCATGACGCCCGGCCGATCGGGGATGTCGCACAAGCTGACCCGCACCTCGTCCCGCACCAGAGCCATGCCGGTCACACTGCGGGCGATCTCCTCGCCGTCGGCCGCGATCAGCGTGCCCTCGGTGCTATTCAACGCATGCCGCACACGCAGAGCGACCTTGAACTTCTTGGCGAACTCAATACTCCGCGAGTGCATGACCCCCGCCCCCAGGCTGGCCATCTCCAGCATCTCGTCATAAGAGATGCGGGAGATCTTGCGGGCCTCGGGCACGATGCGGGGGTCGGTGGTGTAGACCCCGTCGACATCGGTGTAAATCTCGCACTCATCCGCTTCGAGAGCGGCAGCGAGTGCGGTGGCGGTGGTGTCGCTCCCCCCGCGTCCCAGCGTGGTGATGTCGCCGTTCTCGCTGACCCCTTGGAAGCCACAGGCCACGACAATCCGCCCGGCATCGAGTTCCCGCTTGAGTCGCTCAGTGGAGATCAGGCTGATGCGGGCCTTGGTATAGGTCTGGTCGGTGATGATCCCGATCTGCTCCCCGGTCAGGCTGATGGCCTGCTCGCCGAGAGTGCCGATCGCCATTGCCACGAGGGCCACCGCCTCCTGCTCCCCGGTCGCGAGCAGCATGTCCATCTCGCGCGGCTGGGGTGTCAGCGTGATCTCGTTGGCCAGGTCAATCAGCTCGTCGGTCTTCTTCCCCCGCGCGCTGCACACCATCACCACCTGGTGCCCCGCCCGTTTCGCCGCCACAGCCCGCTTCGCTGCGGAGAGAATCCGTTCCGGGGTGCCGACACTGGTTCCACCAAACTTCTGCACGATCAGAGACACGCGATGCACTCCCCTAGTTTCTGTGAGGCAGTCCCAACCGCCTCCACGCTTTCCTCGACCGGTTCAAGAACGCTTGGAATGCCCGCGATGCGAGCCATCCCCCCGGTCTAGGAAGTGCGACAGGATATCAAACCGCCCCCGCTGCGGAAAATCGTCATCGCATCATCGGGGGTGAATCGAGAAAATCGGCAAGCATTCCCCTCTCTTTCGGCCTGAAAGGCAACGCCGTGAAGGATCTCTTAAGGATCATGTGTACAAGGTGGCCAACACGCAGACAGTGAAAGCCACGTCAATCGCGGGGGAGAGTGGGTCGGAATCGTGTAGGCCACCTTGTCTGCGTGATCCCTGCGAAATCCGTCACGGCGTGGTCCTTCCGGGGGACAGAGGCTTCGCGGCGACCGAGAATTTGCCCGGCGTGCGGAAATATCAGTCGTGAGTCGTACGGATGCACCCGCTCACGGCGTGACGGGCGGAAAGCCCCGCGACTCGGTCCGGATCTCGACCCCATTCTGCAACTCGATCATCCGAGCCGAACATCCGGGGTGTTGTTCGATCCACAGGATGCCTGCCTTGGCTCCGAGGACATTCACGGCGGTCGCGTAGCTGTCAGCTTGCCAGCCAGTGGGGGCGATGACGGTGGTGCTGCTGCGACGGGTCAGGCCGAGGCCGGTGTGGGGGTCAACGATGTGCGAGTAGCGCTGGCCGTCGATCTCGACGAACTGACGGGCATCGCCGGAGGTGGTGATCGCGGCATTGCTCAACAGGATCGTTCGCGAGCCGGGGTCATTCACTCCCCCCGAGAGGCCCGCGATCGTCACCTTCCAGCCCTCGCGGTCCGGCGGGGGATCGCCGACCAGTACGTCCCCGCTGGCGTCGATCAGCACTCGCGGCAGTCCGTGCGACCGCAGCACATGCAGAGCCTCGTCGCAGGCGTACCCGGCTGCGATTCCGCCCAGGTCGAGCTGCATCTCGTCACGAGTGAGTTCGGCGGAGCGGGCCAGCGGATCGAGGTGGACTGCCCCCCAACCGACTCGCCCGCGAGCCTTTGCCAGCAGTTCGGGTGGCGGCAGCTTCTTGGTCCGCCGAGCGGTTCGCCACAGTTGAATCACCGGGCCGATGGTGACATCAAACGCCCCGTCGGTCTCGCGGGACAACTCCTGCGAGTGGTCGAGGATCTCATACAATTCCGGACTCAATCGCACGGGCCGACCGGGGCCGGAATGCTCGCCCAGCTGGGACAGCTCGCTCTCCGTGTGGTAGTCGCTCATCACGCGGTCGAGGTGCCGGACGCGGGCCTCGACCTGTTCGAGGGCGTGGGTGACGGTCGGCTGATCCGGGCCATACACGACAAGATGGTACTTCATTCCCATCGCTACGAAGTCGTACTCATACCGCTGCAAAGGCAATCGCTCGGCGGCCGGAGCCGGGGGCGGGCGATCGTCTGAGGCTCGGCTCGACTGCTCGACCATGCCAGCAATGACCAGCCAGTAGGCCAGCCAGCGCATCGATCGATTCGAGACGACTCGCATGCTATTCCTTCGGAGCTTCCGCTCCACACCGCAGCACGCCCCGAAACCCGATATCGGCAGCGGGCTTGGTCATGCTGTGACTGCCTCGGGCCCAGAGTTCCCAGCGGTCGACGCCCCCCTTGACGACCCGCTCGCCGTTGCTGGCTTTCTTGGGGCCGGTCCAATTGTGGGCGGGTGAGCCGTCCTTGCTCTTGGCCTCGGCATAAGCGGCGGTGTGATACCAGTCAGTACACCACTCGCGGACATTTCCGGAGAGGTCCATCACACCGTAGCGGCTGCGGTCATGCGGGTAGGTGCCGACCGGGGTAATCTGTCCCAGCGCGCGGGCTGTGTGCCAAATGACACGATCATTGCCCCAGGGATAGACCCCGGCGTCGGGACCGCGTCCGGCCTTTTCCCACTCGGCCTCCGTGGGCAAATCCTTCTTGGCCCACTTGGCGTAGTTGCTGGCGTCCTTCCAGGAGAGCTTCACCACGGGCAGACGCGGATCCCCGTTGAGAGGCACGGGAGTCGTCGGGCCGCCGTCCTTGCCGGTCATCGCGGCCTTGAACTTCGCGTACTCGCCGATGGTGACTTCCGTCACGTCGATGTAATACGTATCGAGTGACATGGGATGGGCGGGAGCCGCATCGGGCGTGCCGTTTTGGCTGCCCTGGGTGAACAACCCCGAGGGGACGCAGGCCATCTCCTTGCCGTCGACTTCACCCCGAACCCGTCGCGGCCAGCCGGTCTCGGTGTAGCCCTCGCGCAGGATCGCTTCGAACCCGGCGGGGAGAGTGCGGACTGTGGAAGGCCCGTCGACTCCCGGCTGTTCCACTGACAGGGTCGACCCTTCGGGACTCGCCGCGTTGACGAAGAACAACTGACTCAACGGCGTCTGGGTCGCGAGGGTGAAGTTGTGGGTGTCCTCCGCCAGTTCGAACATCTGCTCTGGAGGTCCGTCGTCCGACTTGGATCGCGGGGCTGCCGCCACAGGCTTGGGTCCCGGAGGTTGGCCCGCATTGTTGGCCGCTGGATGACGACCCACCGGGACCGTCGGCGGGGGAGCCGACACGGTCGCCGGGGGAGCGGAGGGATTGTCCGGAGGCCCACTGGCACCACCGCCACAACCGCTCGCCCCCAGCAGCAGACCGCACACGGTCGAGATCATCCATCGATTCATGACCACCACTCCCGGCTGGAAGGCGGCATGCCCTGGAGGACGCCGCGTTACCATGTGCTACATGATATCAAACCGTTCGGGTTTCGCATGAGGAGACTCACCAACACTCGCGGATGGCGGGTGCATTCGCCCAATGGCGAATGCACCCGTGTTGATTTCCATCCTCGCGACGCGGTCTCAACGCCCGCTGCCGTGGTTCGGAACTCGAACGATCCAACCTCAGAACCGCCATGTTGGACTCTCTGGTCCGAAATCGGAAAATCATTTCATGTCTGTTCGGGCTCTGTCCGATCAACACCGCGTCGGAAACAATGCAGTGAATTCGAGTTCTGTCCTTCAGGCGTTACTTGACAAGCACCGCTCGAATCCGATAAGGAACGCAGCACAAATCGAGCGAACTCTTCCGACGGGGAAAAGTTTGCGGACAGAGGATGGGGGTCGAGCACCTCATCCGCTGTGGTGCCCTACTCCATGTTTCTGCTCAAGGTGAGAGCCCATGTTGACCCTGACCGATGACCTGATGACTGTTCCTCACAGCCCGACTTGGCTCGGACCGGCGGCACTTACGGGAGTCACTTCGTTTGATGCCCTGATGCGGGATGACGAAGAGGAGGACGTGGAAGACGAGGACGAAGACATCGACGACGAAGAGGACGACGAATTCGACGATGACGAACTCGACGACGATGACCTCGACGACGACGATGACGAGGAATTCGACGACGACGAATTCGACGACGATGGCGACTTCGATGACGATGAGGAGGACGATGACGACCTCGAAGAAGACGAGGAACCCGCCGATGGCGACTTCTAGTCCGTAGTCGCAGGACCACGAAACTGCGTGGCCAGCCCTCTCTGTCAGGGGGCTGGCCATCTTGCATTCAGCCATCCTCTGGCGGATCGCTGATCGCTGAAAGCTCCTCCCCCATGCGCCCCGGCCTGACTCTCGGGCTGACCGCCACACTCCAGTGGCGAGTCACGCCCGAACACTCGATTCATCTCGCTGCCGATCAGCGTCGCGGGGCGGTGGTGTTTGCGACTCCGGCGATGGTGAACCTGATGGAGCATGCAGCCCTCGAAGTGCTGCGTCCGTTCCTGGAACCCGGCGAGGAATCGGTCGGCGTCACGGTGCAGATTGAGCATCTCGCCGCCACGCCCCTGGGTGCCACCGTCACCGCCGAAGCGCGTGTGACAGCCATCGATGGCAAGCTGATCGACTTCGAGGTCACCGCCCGCGATGCCCTGGACCTCATCGGGCGCGGCACGCATCGCCGGGCGATCATCGGAGTCGAGAAGTTCGCCGCTCGGTTGCAAGAGAAGGCCGCCAAGCTCCCCGAGTCCGCCATGCTCCCGATCTCTGTCACGCCGAACACCGGGACGCTGCCTCCGCTGACCATGCTGCTCGTGTCGGTCGCTGGCCCCATCGCCACCGTCACCCTCAACCGTCCGCAGAAGCTCAACGCCGTCAACGTGCAGATGACCTCCGACTGGGAGCAGGTCAACAGTTGGCTGGCCGGGCACCCCGAGATTCGCGTCGTGATCGTCACCGGTGCGGGGACAGCGTTCTGTGCCGGGGACGATGTGCCGGAGGTCGGCACGCTCGCGCTCGAGGTCGCCCGCGAGTTGAGCCATCGACAGGCCCGGATGTACCTCGCCTGGGAACGCCTGCCGCAAATCTTCATCGCCGCCATCCAAGGCCCGGCCCTCGGGGCGGGCTGCGTCGCGGCCTACTCGTGCGACTTCCGCATCGCCTCCCACGGGGCCAACCTGGGCATGCCCGAGATCAAGCTCGGCTGGCCTCCCGGCTACGGCTTGGCCCAGCTCACGGCCCTGGTGGGAAAGGCCCGCGCCCTTGACCTGTGCCTGACCGGTCGTCAGATCACCGCCGCCGAGGCCCTGCAATATGGCCTGCTACACGAGGTCGTCTCCGCCAACCGCCTGCTCCCCGCGACCCGTGACCTGGCAACCCAACTCCTCGCCCTGCCTGCAGAGGCCCTGCGAGAAACCAAACGCCTGATCCACGCCGACGAAGGCAGTGGCCCCAAGCAGGCGTACCTGGCTGACACCGCCGGATACATCCGCTGCCTGGAACTGCCCGCGGCCCAGGAAGGGATTGCGGCCTTCCGGGAGAAACGACCGGCGAGGTTTGGGAACTGAGACAGCGAGTCCGCGTCTGTGGCGGATGAATGCTCACCGTCCGATTGACAGGGATCGTCTGTTTCCCCAGAGTGGAGTCCCCGGCGGCTTTCCACCGCCCGACGCAACTGGTTGCCAAGGATCACCCGATGTCGGTCGCCACCCCCACAGCTCCGGCCCCTTCCTTCGATCTCAAGATCGTCCAGGACGCGACGTGTACCTTCTGCGGGTGCGTGTGCGACGACATCGACCTGAGCGTCCAGGGCAACAAGATCATCGAGGCCAAGCGGGCCTGCGTTCTGGGCAAGGCGTGGTTCCTCAACCACCACATCGAGAACGAACCCGATGCCCGCATCGACGGCCAACCCGCTTCCTATGAGCAGGCCATCGAACGCGCTGCCGAGATCCTCGCCAACGCAAACTACCCGGTGACGTACGGCCTCTCAGACACGACCTGCGAGGCCCAGCGCGTGGCTGTGGCGATCACCGACTGGATCGGCGGCATAGTCGACACGACCACCAGCGTCTGTCACGGGCCGAGCGGCATGGCCTTTCAAGGAGTCGGCGAAGTCACCTGCACGCTCGGCGAGATTCGCAACCGGGCCGACTACTTATTGTTCTGGGGCGGCAACCCCGCCGAAAGCCACCCGCGACACTTCACCAAATACAGCTTGATGCCCAAGAGCGACGAACTCCCCAACGGTCGCAAGGACCGCACAGCTGTGCTGATCGACGTGCGGAAGACGAAGAGTTCGAAGGCGGTGGATCTCTTCTTGCAGATCAAGCCGCGTTCCGATTTCGAGTTGGCGTGGGCGTGGCGACTGATGGCCAAGGGGCTGGACCCCGACCCGAGCGTGGAGGCCAAGACGGGCATTTCGATCAAGACCCTGCGTGAAGTCATGGACGGGATGATTAAGGCCAAATACGGGGCCATTCTGTTCGGGATGGGTGTCACGATGACACGCGGCAAGCATTTTAACAGCGGGGCGGTTCTCGCGTTGGCGCGCGACATGAACAAGCACACGCGCTGGGTCGCCAAGCCGATGCGCGGGCATGGCAACGTGACCGGGGCCGATAACGTGGTGACCTGGTCGACCGGGTATCCGTTCGGCGTCAACCTCTGTCGCGGCTATCCGAGGTTCAACCCCGGCGAGTTCACGACCTCGGACCTGCTCGCGCGCGGCGAGGCCGACGCCGCGCTGATCATCGCCAGCGACCCGATGTCGAACTTCAGCCAACCCGCCCGCGACCACCTCAAAAGCATCCCGGTGATCACCCTCGACCCCAAGATGAGCGAGACCGCCCGCATCGCCGCAGTGGCCTTCACCACCGCAACGTATGGGATCAACACAGCGGGGACGGTGTACCGCATGGACGACGTGCCGCTCCCGCTCCGCCCGGCGTTCGAGTCGCCGTATAAGAGTGACTATGAGATCCTCAAGGCGATTGAGAAGCGGGTGCGAGTGAAACTGGCCGAGCAGAAGCGAGTGGCTGTGGTCGGCTGATGGAATTTGGGGTTGCACAGGGTCTGAGGGACGATGGAATCAGATGGGTTTTGTTTCGCAAGTTCGCGTCCCACGTGAGGGGCAAGTGGAAGTTTTCATCACCCCAGGAGTGCATGTCTCAATTTCGCTTCCAATTCCTTTTTAACTTGACGCTGCTCCTCGGTCGCAGCTACTGTCACCGTTAATCCAGTTCCACGTGATGTCGTCAGGGTGGTGACTTGGATGTCCGAAGCGTATTCCAAGTTCGAATTCGAAATGCGAGCCAATCATGTTTGTCAACAGCCAAGGTTGGATGAGT
>JAYTWO010000115.1:0-4116 GCA_043743415.1 Planctomycetota bacterium | reverse complement strand
ACCCACATCATGCTCCGCCGCCTCACCCAACCACCAAAACGGTCCCACGAAAACGAACACCGCCTCGCCCACATCGCCTGACTTACCGGAGGCCCTCTTAGGGATCACACCCCTTGTCCAGACCGCGTCGACATCGACGCTTCCGGCCCCACCCGTTCGAGTGGAGTCCCCGCCTCCGACCGAATCCAACTGGAAACCGGCGACCAGCATCGCGCAAGCGAGTCCGGCTCAGACCCGCACAGCGATGCGATGCGACCAGGACGAAACAACTCTTCCAGTCATGCCGGTCGAATCCCTGTCCCCGCCGGTACTCACGCAGCCCAACCTTTCAGAATTGCTGGCTGAGATCCGCAATCAACGACAGTTGATCGAGGCTCTGCAACGCGAATTGACGCGTGAGCGGTCCGCTGACGACGCGGCCATCGAAGAACTGGAGGTTGCGGTCGAAAACTTGCTGGACCAGACCCAGACCGCTCCGCGTGAGATGCCCACCACCCTGCGATAATGACTCGGACACCCGCTCCTGCTCCCGATTCACCTTTCCTCCTCAGGCGTGTTCCCATGGCCCCGTCTCCCGTCTGCCGAAGATCGCTGCTGGTCGCGCTGGTCGCAGTGTGTGGTCAGTTCGTGGGGTGTCGGAAAACGTCCCGCATCCCCCTGCACACCTGGGTTCGCGATCCCCATGACGAATGCGAAGCAGCCGCCGTTCCGACGATTGTCCTGCCCACATTGGGTGAAGGCCCGTGGGATCTGCGACGCGAATTTCAACGGGCCCTCTCCGCGCAACTCCGGCGATCAAAACTCATGAGAATTGTGGAAGGAGAATTGTCCACGGTCGGGACAGCCTGTGCCTGCCCCCCCAGTTCGACGACCTGGGACGAACAATGGGAGACGCTCGGCTACGTTCCAGCCACGCAGGCCGTGGTTTCCAAGATCACCTTCTTACAGCCGACCGCTCCGATCAAACTCGGGATCGTTGTGGAACTGAGAGATGTGGCCACACGAGTCACATTGCGGCAAGTCGAAGGATTGTGGGATACCCCCCGCTGCCACCCGCCCGCGCCAAAGAAATGGATGGGAAAACGCGTCGTCGAGCCGCCCTGGAGTGGCGACCTGCACAAGCTCAGCCCCAGACATCTCCTGGAACAAGCGGCCCTGGAAATCTCACGCGACCTCCAGGGGACGACTTGATCGGACACATGGATGTCACTTGCACCGGCGAATCGGGACACACTTTGACTCGATGAACCCGCGGTCCATGCGGGCCGTCGCGAATGGAACCTGACGCCGCAAGGTAGCTGTCCAATGCGCTTCGATTGCCTCTGACACCGGCGGGAGGGAGGTGTCAGACATTGTGCATGGAACGGACTCCACCACAGGATCTGAACGCGAAAGAGTTGGTGGCCCTGGTTGTCGCTTTGGGCGACCTGGATGACGAAGGAACAGGAGGCTACCACAGAGGTGGCTCGCGATCAGACCTCTTGTGCCAAGGCACACCAGCAGGCTCCAAGGCGAGCCAACCGGTGCCACACAACGCCGTTAACCCTTTTGAGGTCTGAAAAGAAGTCTTGATGCGACAGAGGTGTAGCCCTCTCCGGCGAGCTGGTCGGCCAGTGTCTCGAACGTGTGCCGACCACTGGCATACAGGTCGAACGACCACACGACCACTTTCGAGTTCTGCGGGTGAGGCTGGATTGGTTCTTCTCTTTCGTCCGTCTGAAAATTGGAAATGAGCGACATCGCCTACGATGGATGTGCGACACCTCACGCGGTCCCCTGACTGGCTCCATTTCGTTATATTCCCGGCCTGCGTTCCGATCCTCCTGTCTCGCCTCGTACTGTCGCGGCGGGACGCTGACTTCGAGTTGCCCCATGCCTGTCCTGACTCACTCTCAACTCAACACGCTGGCCACCCGCATCCTGGAGGGAGCCGGTGTCTCGGCCACCGATGCGGCCATTGTTGGGCGCGAACTGGCCGATGCGAATCTCGTCGGTCATGACAGCCACGGGGTCATGCGGCTGGTCCAGTACGTGCAGATGATCCAGGACGGGCACGTCAAGCTCGGCGCTCCGCTGGCAGTACTCAAAGAGGCTCCGGGGTATGCCCTCATCGATGGCGGCTTCAACTTCGGTCAGGTGGTGATGAGCCAGGCCCTCGACCTCGCCATCGCCAAGGGCCGCGAGACCGGGACCGCCACCGTCCTGATTCGCAACTGCAACCATGTCGGTCGGCTGGGGGCCTACACCCAGCGGGCAGCTGAGGCTGGGTTCCTGGCCACGATGTGCGTCAACGCTCCGGGTCCCGGCGGGGTCGCTCCCTTTGGCGGGGTCGAGCGCCGCATCGGCACCAACCCGATCAGCATGTCGGCTCCGCGGGGTGACTCCGCGATGGTTCTCGACATGACCACCAGTGCCACAGCGGAAGGGAAGCTGCGCGTCTCCTACCAGAAGGGGGAGCGGGTTCCCGAGGGGCTGATCATCGACAGCGAGGGGCGACCGACGACCGATCCGGGCGTGTTCTACAACGCTCCGGTCGGGTCGATCCTGTCGCTGGGTGGGGCGACGATGGGGCACAAGGGGTTCGGCATGGCGGTGATGATCGATGTCTTCTGCGGCATCCTGTCGGGGAGCGGCATCGGGCGAACCGATCTGCCGCGCGGAGCCAACGGGGTCTGGATCTCTCTGATGTCGGTCGAACACTTCCTGCCCCGCGAAGAGTACGACGCCTGGATGACCAAGTACGCCACCCACGTCAAAAGCAGCCGCACAGCCCCCGGCGTGACCGAGATCCTCCTCCCCGGCGAGATCGAAGAACGCCGCGCCACCGACCGAGCTGCAAACGGCGTGAGCATCCCGGACGAGACCTGGCGGCAGATCAATGAACTGGCCGGGAAGCTGCAGGTGTCGCTGGCGGGGTTGTAGGCCTCCGCGGGGAACGAGATCGCAACGAGATCGCAAGCGACCGCCAGTGGCACCCGGCGTGTCTACACATCCTCACTTGAATGGATGGCTCGGGCAAATCCAACTGAGCTTCCGGAGATCTTTTAGTAGGGTCTCTGAATTGGGATAGCGAGCGTCTGGACGCTTCGCGAGGAGTCGTAATATCAGGGCTTCAAAGGGGGCTGGAATGGACAGATTGAACTCGCGTGGGGAAACGGGCAGCTGAGACAGGATCGCCGGGATCATTTCGCCGACCGTCCGGCATGGGAACGGCGGTCGACCAGTGAGGAGTGCGTAGAGTGTGGCTCCCAGACTGTATTGGTCGGCTCGGGAGTCGACGGGGAAGCCGGAGCCAACAACTTCCGGAGAGGCGAAAGCGAGGTCGCCGATGATTTCTCCGTCCGTCGTCAATCGATCGACGGACACGGTGTCCCAGGCTTTGGCAAGAACCGCATCATTGAGGTAAGCCCGCATGCTCTGCGACTCGACCAGAATGTTGTGCGGCGTGATATTCCGGTGGACGACCTGGGCCTGTTCCAAGGTGACCAGAGCGAGAGCGAGGTCGATAGCAATTCCCAGTGTGATTTTCCAATCGAGCATCCCTGCGATCCCGATCTTGTGAATCAGTTGGGCCGCACTGGGACCGGGGATGTAGCGGCTGACAGTGAAGCAGAATCCTTCTTTGCGGCCCGCTGTGACGAGAGGCACGATCTGCTCGCAACGGAACGTGGGCGACAATCGGACCGCTCGGAGGAACCGTCGCCAAGCGTCCTCGGTGGAGAACTGCACCGGGTGAAAGAGCTTCAGAGCATACGCGTTGCGGTCTGCTCACAGGCTCGGATCGGTTACACTTCTGATCAAGCGCTGCCGGAAGTTCTATGAGTTGCGGTCTGCTCACAGGCTCGGATCGGTTACACTTCCAAGGAACGGTCGTACGCCGAATAGATGTTGCGGTCTGCTCACAGGCTCGGATCGGTTACACTATTGTAGGCGTGGGACCGCGGGGTGTGGCAATCTTGACTGGCGAGATCTGGGTGGGATGGGTAAGCTGTTGGCTATTGAGCCTCATTTCGAGGCGAAGCACGGGCTGGGAGCGAGATCATGGACGGAGCGAACGGGGTGGTGGGTGAGGTCCGGGACGCGGGTTGGGTGTCGCCGGAGGCGCTCCAGCGGGAC
>JAYTWO010000114.1:0-3274 GCA_043743415.1 Planctomycetota bacterium | reverse complement strand
CAATGATGATGACCTGCGGATTGCTGGTCCGGCGGATATCCAGACCCAGCGATCCGGCTCCCCGCGTAATCACCAGACGCACATAGCCATCGGTGATGTGATTCGCGGCCACGGTCTGCTCGACAGCTGTGGCCATCTGGGCGGGCGTCATGGGGATGACAAGGCGGATGGCGAGGGCACTTTCGTAGAGCCGCTCGACATGTTCGGCGAGCAGAAAGACCCGCTTGTTGTAGACCCGAATGCCCTCGAACACGCCGTCGCCGTAGAGCAGCCCGTGATCGAAGACGCTGACCATCGCCTGCTCTTGGGGAACCAGACGGTCATTCAGGAAGATTTGCAGGGACATGGCGCGCACCTTGTGGATCACCCCTCTGTCAGATCAGAGGGGACGGCAAACGGGATTTGACTCACCCAAAACAAGACCGGCGTGCGGGTCGCGAATGTCGCGCGGGCACGCCGGGGTCCGGACACCGAAATCTGCACCAGGTTCAGGCGGCCTCTTCGAGTCCCTGAATCCGGCCTTCGGTCAGTCGCACGATGCGATTGGCCTGTCGGGCGATCGTTTCGTCGTGGGTGACCATAATGATACTCAGCCCCTCGTCCTCGTTCAATCGGGTCATCATGGCCATGATCTCGCGCCCCGTGACCGCATCCAAGTTCCCCGTCGGCTCGTCCGCCAGCAGGACTTCCGGCTTGCCAATCAAGGCCCGCGCGATCGCGGCCCGCTGCATCTCCCCACCCGACAACTCCGAGGGCCGGTGCTTCAAACGGTGATCCAGCCCCATCTTCTGGATGATGGCGTGCGCCTGGTCGCGGAACTCCTTACGACGACGCCAATATTCCCACGCCGAGTACCGAATCATCAGCGGAGCCAGCACGTTCTCCAGCAACGTCATCTCCGGAAGCAGGTGATAGAACTGGAACACGAACCCGAACATGCGGTTCCGCAGCTCGTCCCGCGTGGTTTCGGGCAGGTCATCAATGCGATTCTGCTCCAGCCGCACCTCACCCGAATCTGGCGTGTCGAGCAGGCCAAACAAGTGCATCAAGGTACTCTTGCCGCACCCCGACTTGCCGACGATGGAGACGAATTCCCCCTTGCCCACGCACAGATCCACCCCGCGCAGGACCGGCACCTTGACCTGCCCCTTGGCATAGGCCCGGCTGATCGCCACCGCTCGCAGATAAGCCACGCGGGTTTTGGTCGGGGGGAGTTGGAGAATTGAGGTCATCGGTTGATCCAGAGTGATTGTCGACATACGTCGTCTCTTGTATTCCCGTGGGATAGGCTTCCAGCCTGTCATCTTCAGCGGTTGACAGGCCGGAAGCCTATCCCACAAACCTTACTCGTACCGCAACGCCTGCACGGGGTGCAGCGCGGCGGCCCTTCGAGCGGGAAGAATGCTGGCCAGGACTGCGATCAGCACCGCCCCAAACGCGACCCACAGCACGGTTCCGGGGTTCACCTGGGTCGGGACTGTGTGGAAGTAGTAGATCGTCTCGTCAAACACCTTGTGCCCCAGTGCCCAGGAGATCCCCTTCTCGATCTTGTCAATGAAATGCACGAAGGTCAGCCCCAGCACCACCCCGGCCCCGCTCCCCACCAGCCCCAGCGTCAGCCCATACAGCAGGAAGATTGACATGATCCCGCGCGAGCTGGCCCCGAGGGCTTTGAGGATGCCGATGTCGCGAGTCTTCTCGACTACGATCATGTAGAAGATCGCCAGAATGCCGAACCCGGCTACCGCGATAATCATGAACAGCAACACGTTCAGGATCGCCGCCTCGACCGCCACCGCTTGCAGCAGCGGGCCTTGCTGTTGCTCCCACGTCTCGACTGAGACGCCCATCCCTGCCAGTTCCTCCCGCAGCCGCTGGACGACCAACGGGGCCCGCGAATAGTCCTTGAGCTTGATCTGGATGGCCGTCACGCTGCCGGTTTTCCAGTCGAGGTTGTCGTTGGGGTGCGTGGGGTCGGGCGGGATCAGCATGCCGCGGGCCTTCTGCATTTGCTCCAGGTTCATGAACACGATGTTCGAGTCGTACTCACTCATCCCGCACTTGAAGAGGTCGACGACGGTCGCCTTGAAGCTGACCGGCTGGGGCGTGCCCGCCTTGAGCGTCGAGAGGGTGATGTCCTCACCCGGATGCACGAGGAGCCGCACATCGGTCTCGCCGGTCAGACGGTTCTTCTCCGGGTAGCTGACCAGCCCCGCTCCCACGAACACGCTGGCGGGTTGCGGGGCGTTGGGATCGGCGGGAGCTGAGGCAGCGGTATTCCCCCAGGGGTCTTCATAGGCCGGGCCGTCATCATAGTTCGGACTTTCCCGGCTATCGGCGGTTTGAAGCGGCTTCTCCGTCAGGTCGCCCGGCTCCACGCCATCGGGCAGCGTTTCCGGACGGCGCAGCTGGTTGTACTGAACCATCTCGGTCCGGTTAAAGATCGCACTGGCGGTCAGATCCCAGGACACGGGGGAATTGACATCGACCTCGGGCTTTTGGTCCTTATTGGAGAGATCCTTCGTCTGGCGACTCAACAAGTAGTGCGACAGCGGGCTGACCTGGTTCTTCCCCTCGGGGAGGATGCCGACAATCCGAACCGGGCGTTGTTCTTCCTGCCCCATAATGTGGAAGCTCATCATGCCCCACATCTCCACGGTGGGTGTCGTAGCCACCACCTCGGAGCCGACCGACTCCTCAATGATCCGCAGCAGACTCTCGGGATCTTGGAACCCGTCCGAGTTGTGTATGATAATGGCGATGTCGGACAACAGCCCGCGCAGGCGGTCCTGCATCTCGCCGCTAAACCCCGCCATGACGCTGTTGACAACGATCATCGTCGCCACGCCGAGCGTGACGCTGATGATGCTGACGAAGGCAATCATGCGAGTTTTGAGGTACTTCGTGGCCAACAAGAGCTTGTACATCGATCGCCCGGCTCCTTCCTCCATCCCGCACGGGCGAACTGCCCCCACGTTCGGATCCTTCCGAACCGGCAGTTTTCACCGCTAGCCACGAATTGGTCAAGAGGAGTTCCGCCATGGGCTTGGCCAGGAGTGCGAGACGCACTTTGCAAATTGGATCGTTGCTCTCATCAGGCATCCACTCGCCCTCTCTTTGTCCCGGTAGGGACACCCGAAAATAGCCCACCGATTCATCGGTGGGACTGAGGGCGCGCGAACTATTCAGTCCCGTCAGGGACGACAGAATCTGCGAGGGCGAGCGGCGTGGCGAGTGGTTCTGTCGTCCCTGGCGGGACTGGTCCGCTGGGTTC
>JAYTWO010000113.1:0-33914 GCA_043743415.1 Planctomycetota bacterium | reverse complement strand
ATCTTGAAACACAGCTGTCTCGGTGGCGGGCAGGTGCTTCAGAAGTCGCTTGATTCGCTGGAGAATCCCTCGCTTCTGCGGATCACTCGGCCCCACCACGTTCTGGCGAACGTGGCTACGGGACAGCGTGAGCCACAGTGGCCGCTGCCGCGTCCCCTCTGCGCTTCCGGAACGGGTCGCTCTTGACCACACCTTTAATGAGGGCTGTCAAGCGGTACTGATCGCTCTCGACATGATTGACGATCGCGTCGAGGGCACACTTGTCGTAATACTCCAGCCCGCGTCCCAGAGCATACGTCAGCATCTTCTCCGACAGGCAGCGGGCGAACTCCCCTTGGCGGGCTTTGAGGATCGTGACCAGTTCCATCGGGCCCTTGAACTTCTGACCGCTCGGCAAAGTGCCGGACGAGTCGATGGGGTGCTCGCCGTCCTTCTCCCGCCACCTTCCAATCGCGTCGAAGTTCTCGAACCCGAACCCCAGATCGTCCATGAGATTGTGGCACGCGGCACAGCCGGGGTCTTTGCGGTGGAGTTCCAGTTGATGCCGGAACGGGAGATTGGGGTTAGACTTTTGGGTCTCTTCCAGGGCCGGAACGACCGGCGGCGGTGGGGGCGGTTCGTCGCCCAGAATGTTGGCCAGAATCCACTCACCGCGTTTTACCGGCGAGGTCCGCGTGGGATACGAGGTCAGCGTCAGCACGCTGGCCTGCGTGAGTACGCCGGCATGGCGACCATCGGTGAACTCGACCCGGCGGAATTCGTCCCCCTGCACATTCGGGAGTCCGTAGAGTTTCGCGAGTCGCTCGTTAACGAACGAATATCTCGCTTCGATCAGATCGACCAGGCTGCGGTTCTCTTGAATGATCGAGCCGAAGAACAACTTCGTCTCGGTGGCCATGTCGGCCCGCAACTGGTTATTAAATTCCGGGAACTTGTCGGGATCGGGCGAGACCTCTTCCGAAAAGAGCTTGCGTAAGGCCAGCCACTGCCCGGCGAAGTTCTCGACGAGGGCCGACGAGCGCGGGTCGGTCAGCATGCGGTCGACCTGCGCGGTCAGGACTTCGTCGGTGTGAAGTTGGCCCTGGTCGGCGAGCTTAAACAACTCGTCATCCGGCATGCTGCTCCACAGGAAGTACGACAGCCGCACGGCCAGTTCGTGGTCGCTGATCGCGCGGGCAGAGGGACCGGTGGCTGCGGGGTCTTCAATGCGGAATAGGAACTGCGGCGAGACGAGGACCGCTTGCAGTGCGATCTGCATGGCCCGCTCGAACGGCTCCTGCCTGTCCTGCGCGAGTTTGACGAACCGCACAAACGGCTCGACTTCGCCATCATTGACCGGTCGACGAAAGGCCCTTCGCAACAGCGGCTTGATGTTCTTCCGAGCGGCGTCTACATAGCCCGCGTTGCCGGACGGGCGGTGCGCGACGAGGGCCTTCTGCAAGGGCGGCAGGTCAGCGGCGGTCAACTTCGGACCCGTGATTTTGAGTCGCTCGACGATCAGGTTGCGGTCGTAGGTCTGACCCTTCTCCTGGGCGTATTCATCATTCAGGAAGGCGAGGGTCAACTCGTGCTTTCCCTGCGTCAGATCGACCGTCAGCGAGTTCGTCTGCGTCTTGTCCCGCGTCGCATTGATCTCGATCTCCCGCAGCTTCTTCCCATCCAGCCGGACCTCCATCTTGGCCCCGCCGGTGTGGGGCTTAAACGGTGTGGCCCCCGAACGAATCTCCACAGTGTACTCCCCCTCGCGGGCGATTTGTAATTCCGCCGAGACAGAGCCAGCGGTGATTAATATCACCGCGTCATTCGGGAGTGGATTCACGGTGATCTTATTACTGGGCTTTAACTGCTGCCCGGTCAGCGTCCTGTCGATCCCCTCCGGAGAAGAGGTCGGGATCGCCCGCTCAGCGACCTGCTCGGCGGCGTTGAGGTACTTCTCCACGAGCAGCGGCTGGACCGACAGCACGTCGCCGATGTTGTCGAACCCGTACCCGACATCGTCCGCCGGAAAGTCCTTGGCGGGGTCGAAGTCGACGCCAACCAGATCGCGGATCGTGTTGTTGTATTCGGCACGGTTGAGGCGGCGAATCGTCACGCGGCCCGGGTCAGCCCCGCCGGTGCAGTCGACAAAGTGCAACGCGTGGTCGAGCCAGGCCACAACCTTCTCGCGTTCCTCGGGTTTCGGCTGGTCCGATGAGGAGGGCGGCATGGCCCCGATCTTCACATGGGTATTGACCTTGTCCCACGCCTTGCGATTCTTGAGGATATCGGCGAGAGCGTTGTCCCGGTGCAACTCCAGGCCAGCCTCTTGAGTCTCGGCCCCGTGGCAGTCGAAGCAGTATTGCTTGAAGAACGGCTGGATCTCCGTCTGGTAGTCGATCTCTGGGGCCTGCGCTGCCACCTCGGCTGAGGCCAGCGTCTCCCCGCCTCCCGCTGGCCACAACACCCAGGCGATGATCCCCACCGCCACGCACGTGACCGCCCCCGCAGCCCACCAGATCGGAGCGGCTTTGTTCCGCTTCTTGGAGCGTCTGCCGCGTCGGGATGTCTCACTGCGCGAGGCCGGGGCGTCGAAGGACTCGTCATCTTCCAGCGGGGCATCGAGATCCCACTCGTCGACCGGCGGCTTGGGCTTGGGCTGGGGCTTGGAGGCAGTCTGGGGGCCTCTCCTCAGACTTCCGAAGTCTTCCGAGACTTCGGAAGTCTTCCCACTGTTCGCAGCTGACTTGCCCGGCAGGACGGTCGGCTTGCGAACCGTCGGGGCTGGGCGGGCAGTTATGGGCGGAGGAGCCACGTCCTGTTCCGTGACCGTTGTCCCCGAGTCCGATCTCGCAGGCACGGTAAACGCCTCCCCGCACTCCGGATTCGGGCAGGCCCCCTTCTTCCCCGCTGCGTCCTCACGCACCTTGAAAGTGTGACCGCAATGCCGACAACGCAGACGCAACACCATGAACAGGCACCGGAGGATACGGCCCACGTGACCCCACAACCGCTCCAGTGTACCGGCGAGGCGAATGAGGTGTCTATTCGCGAGTTGACAGGGGCGAGTCGGAGGACAGAGGTTGATCCAGGCGGCGGGCGGCGGCGGCGAGGACCGCTACTCGGCCTTCTTCTCGGTGGCCGGGGCGGGGGCTGCGGTCTTGGCTGGAGTGACGATCGCGGGCTTCTTCTCGGCCTCGCCCTTCAGCTTGGCGGCAGCTTGCTTGGCGGCGGCCTCGTCCCGCAATTCTTTTAACCGTGTCTTCTGGGCGGGAGTGAGTTTCACCTCCATCTTGGCCGTCTTCTCGGCCTGCAACTGCTTGATTTGGGCGGTGAGAGTTTTGATCTGCACATCATATTCTTCGTGGATCTTGTACAGATCGTCCTTCACCTCGTCGCTGATGCCCAGCTTCCCGAACTGAGCGGGGAGCGGTCCGCGCGGATCCGTCTTCGCCGCAGGCTTGGCGGACGTCTCTTGAGCCGACACCTGCCACGTCAACATCCCACCCGCAGCGATGACTGCGACACAGACCCAAACCTTGACAGCTTTCATGACTGACCCCTTCTTCGATTGTTGTGTGAATCCGACATTGCGTCAGGACAGACGTGCAGCGAATGTATTCCACTGGTCAGACGGATTGCAACTCTGCGTGAATCTAATCCTCAAGTCCGAGCAGGTGGTTCGGTCAGAATCCGTGACAATTGCTGCGACAGAAGTGATCGCATTGCCCCACGATTGGAGTTCTCGAACCGAACCCGGTAACTTTCAAGGACAGGGGCTCGCTCAGGCCAACCTGAACGAGGAGGCACATGCCGCTCCTCCGCTGACAAGTGATGGGGTGACCTCGACTCATGCTGATCGAAATCGAAACCGTACTCAAAGTCATCCTCACCGGAGGCACGACGACCTCGCCGCAGATGGCGGCGGCGATTGGTGTCATCATGGATGGCCAGGCCGAGCCCATCGAGATTGCAGCCCTGCTGACCGGGTTGGCGGTGCGCGGCGAGACTTCTCTCGAAATCGCCGGAGCGGCTGCCGCCATGCGGGCGCGGGCCACGCGGATTCCGGCGCAGACACCGGGGTTGCTGGATACTTGTGGCACCGGCGGCGACCAGTTGCATACCTTTAACATCAGCACAGCTGCGGCGATCGTGGTGGCTGCAGCGGGGGTTCCGGTAGCCAAGCATGGGAACCGTCAGGCGAGCAGCAAGAGTGGTTCGGCGGATGTGCTGGAGGCTCTGGGTGTCGATATTACTCTGGCCCCCGAGGCCGTCGCTCAATGCATCGACCAAATCGGCATCGGGTTCTGCTTCGCTCGACTGGTGCATCAGGCGATGCAGCATGTCGCCCCCGTCCGACAGAAACTTGGCATCCGCACGATCTTTAACTTATTAGGTCCACTCACCAATCCAGCCGGGGCGGAATATCAACTGTTAGGAACGAACCGGGTGTCGACCGCCAGAAAGTTAGCGGAGGCCAAGACCCAACTCGGCGGGACTCGGACTCTCGTCGTGTGCGGGGCCGATCAACTCGATGAGGTGTCGCTGTGGGGCACGACGACCGTCTTCGA
The DNA here is from genome assembly GCA_043743415.1 of Planctomycetota bacterium. Classification (GTDB taxonomy): domain Bacteria; phylum Planctomycetota; class Planctomycetia; order Planctomycetales; family Planctomycetaceae; genus TH-plancto1. The sequence goes on along the minus strand of JAYTWO010000113.1, from coordinate 29,367 downwards.
TGTGCAGGGCGATCGAATTGAAGAGCGGCACTGGACCGCCAGTGACATGGGACTGCCGGAGTGTACGCCCGGCGATCTCGTTGTTGGTTCGCCATCGGAGAGTGCTGAGGTCATACGCCAGATCTTCGCCGGTCAATCGGGACCTGCGCGAAACATCGTCCTGGCCAATGCGGGAGCGGCACTGCTCACCGCCGGTCGAGCGACCGAACTGCGCGAGGCCGTGCAACAAGCGGCACGGGCGATTGACTCCGGAGCCGCGGGGCAGAAGCTGGAGGCGCTGGTGCGGTTCTCCCACAGCCGACCAATCCCCGTGAAGTAGAACGGGTTTCAACCCGTTCCCGCTCGACGTTCAAACGTCCCCAGCGGGTGGCATGGGGCCAGAGTGGTCCACTCCCAAGCGTCGCCTACTTATAACAAAAGTTTTACATTTCACCCCGCAGTTCTGCGAAAATGGTCACAAGGGGCTTGTGATGTGATTAGCGCAAACGACCCAGGAGGCAAGGAATCAAAGGTGTCAGGAACCGTTCTCGCAATAATCGCAGGGGAAGGAATCAAAGGTGTCAGGAACCGTTCTCGCAATAATCGCAGCTTGCGTCGTGTGGGCGTGCCCGATATTGGTTCCTGACACCTTTGTTTCACCCTCCGATATTGGTTCCTGACACCTTTGTTTCACCCGATATTGGTTCCTGACACCTTTGTTTCCCCCTAGAGCATGATGTACAAGATCATGAAGAATTCCTCCCTGAGTCTACCCCTGCGGCGCTTCCACAATCCGCGACCGATAATTCTCCGGAATCTCAATGGCCGAGAGCGTCCCATCCGATCGACAAATGCAGCACGCTGTCTTCAACCGCCCATGCGCCAGCTGTGTCTCGCCACGCCAGAACTCGACCGCAAACGTCAGTGACTTAAACCCAATTCGCTCGACATCAATCCGGATCTCAACCTCGTCTTCATACCGCGCCGGGGCATCGAAGTGACACGATGCCGACACTCGCGGCCACCCGATGTACGTCCCATCGGGCTGCTTCTCCATGATCCGCAGTCCGAGCGAGCGGAAGTAGTCGTGCTCGGCTTCTTCCATCCAGCGATAGAAGTTTGCGAAGTGAACAATCCCCGCCATGTCGGTTTCGGAAAAGCTGACCTGACGGCGGGCAATGAAGGTGGGCATTGGGAACTCTGACGTTGCCCCCACGCCAAAGGCATGGGGCGGATGAGGAACAGTGGCCTCTCACGATGGCGAAGGCGAATGAACAACAGAGCTTGGAACACTAATCTCAGTTAATAAACACTAATCTTGAATTGCTCCTTGATCTGAATTAGTGTTTATTAGCGGAGATCAGTGTTCCGACCTCCCCCTCTTCGTTCGGACTCCGTGGACGACTTTCCTGAAGTCGCATTCTCACCAATCTACTTCGCCTGTACAAACACCGGCTTCGCTGGCACCCCGACCTTCAGGAATCCCCCAATCCCCGAGATGATCGCTGTGATTGCAATCAGCACCACCAGCCACTTCTTGGCATTCGCCCGCAATGGGGCAAACTTGGCCGACCGCCCTGACAGCACCGACGCCAGAAAGAACGCCCCGAACCCCAGCAGCATCTTCGTACCGACCAGAGCGTGGTACAGCGGTTGCCCTTTGTGAGTCGGCATTCCCGTAAAGTAGTTGTAGAACCCGCTCACCAGCAACGCCATGATCCCCCACATCACGACCTTGCTCCACCGCACCCGCAACCGCTCCTTCAGAGCCAGATGCTGCTCCTCCGGCAACTCCGCAGCTGCGGGCATGAGTACGAAGCGGGTAAAAATGGCACCGCCCATCAGCACGATAGCCGCCCCGACATGGGTCCAGCGAGCCAGCAGATCAAGAACAAACATCGGGGATTCCTGGGTGAGTGGGGTTCAGTGCCTCAACCACCGATTTTAGGCAGCCCTCCCTCGAATGACCACGCCGGGGCGATGTTCGCCCGCGCGTGGGGCAGACTTCCGAAGTCTTCCGAGACTTCGGAAGTCTCGCGAGGACGAATGCTCCGCTGCGAAGACTTCGCGTCGCAACTATACGGGGGCTTGGTCGGAAGCGGCGAAGACATTGAGCACCTGCGGACTGATGGCGGGGGGCGTACGCATCCGAAACGTCGGTGATCGCATCCCCGCCAGACTCACGGAGGAATGGGAACCACGAAAAGCACGAAAGACACGAAAAAGGCAGGACCGCTGCCTAGAAGAGCACTGCTTTGAAAAGAGACCCGCGTTCTCAATCCAGCCGCGACCAGGCCGAAACCAACTCCTCATTTTCGTGTGTTTCGTGAATTTCGTGGTTGAACCGCAGAGGATCGAGTGGGTCTGATGCAGTCTCCTCTTGTTCACCGACTTTTGGGACGCACACACATTGAGCACTCGTTCCCCCGTCTCGATTGACGATTGCCTCCGCAAGCGGTCCAATCACCACCAGTGGATTCGACCGACGCCCTCGGTCGATCACCGCCTCTGGGGATTCTCACACCATGCACGACTTCGATTTCGAAAGCCCCCGCACGCTGGCCGAAGCAGTCTCCCTGCTTGCCAGCCGCGACAGCCGACCTCTCGCGGGGGGCACCGACCTCATCGACCACATCCGGACCGGGCGGTTTCGACCGTCGCTGGTCGTCGACCTCAAGAAGATTCCGGAACTGTTGAGGTTGGTCGCTGATGCGAACGGACTGCACCTCGGAGCGGCGGTGCCGTGCCACCAGATTCAAGCTTCGGCTGAGGTTCGCCAGAACTACATGGCCATTGCCGACGCGGTGTCGATCATTGGCGGCGTGCAGATCCAAAACCGGGCCACGGTCGGCGGCAACCTATGTACCAGCGGCCCAGCTGCGGACTCGGCTCCGGCCTTGCTGGCTCTGAGTGCGACCTGCCACATCGTGGGGCCGCAGGGAAATCGCACGCTGCCGCTCGACCAGTTCTTCACCGGACCGGGGAAGAACGTCCTGCAACCGGGCGAGATCCTTGTGGAGATCACCTGCCCCGTTCCGGCTCCGAAGAGTGGTTCGAACTACCGGCGGTTCATCCCTCGCAACGAGATGGACATCGCGGTCGTGGGGGTCGGCGTCAGCGTCACGCTCGACGCCAGCGGTCAATCGATCACCGCCGCCCGCATTGGCCTGGGAGCCGTCGGTCCAACGCCGATCCTCGCCGTTGACGCCGCGAAGACTCTCATCGGCCAGCCCGCGAATGACGCCAGCTACAAGGCCGCTGGTGAGGCCGCTCGCGCTGCGACCCGCCCGATCGACGACATGCGAGGCACGGTCGAGTTCCGCCGCCACGTCACCGGCGTCCTGGTCGAGCGTTCACTCCGCGAGGCCGTGGCCCGCGCTCGCGGCGAGAGCCAGTACCAACCGCATGTGCGCATTCCGTGTTCGTGATGAATGACAACCACGGAGACACGGAGGCACGGCGAAGAATAGAGTGAGCATGAAGACACACCGGATCGTCAGCTCGAATACTCATCGCCGCGTCCGCACACAAAGAGTGACTCCCTCGATCTCGCATGCTCTTCTTCTCCGTGCCTCCGTGCCTCTGTGGTGAATTCTTCTCCTCTGACCACAAGCCATCCGCCAATCCGAAGGATCCCCCCATGTCCCGCAAACGAGTTGTCACCTGCACCATCAATGGGCACGAAGAGCAGTTCCTATGCGAGCCTCGGCAGACGCTGTTGGGCGTGCTGCGTGACACCCTCGACATGACCGGCACCAAGGAGGGGTGCAGCAACGGCAACTGCGGAGCCTGCACCGTGATCCTGGATGGCCGCCCGGTGGTGAGTTGCCTCGTGCTGGCCGTGGAGTGCGAAGGCTCAAGTGTCGAGACCATCGAAGGGGTGGCCCAACCCGACCAGTTGGCCCCGGTGCAGAACGCCTTCCTGGAAAATGCCGCCCTGCAATGCGGCATCTGCACCCCCGGGATCATCATGCAGACCCAGGCCCTCTTAAAAGACAACCCGAACCCGACTGAAGCCGAAATCCGGTTCTACCTCGCCGGCAACCTCTGCCGCTGCACCGGGTACGACAAGATCGTCAAGGCCGTCCAGCAGACGGCTCAAGCCCAGGCCAGTTGCCAGCACGGCTGTTGCACGGGGTGAGCGACACTGAGCTGATGACGACTAAGTCATCTCACGAGAGCGTGAGGCATGTCGATGCCCATCCTAACCGTTTGTCCCGGTTGCCACAGGGAGTACCAAGTCAAGGCTGGCGTGGAGGGGAAGAAGTTTCGTTGCCAGGTGTGCCAAACCGCTGGACCGCGACCTGAATCTCGTCGTCGGCCAGTCCGCCCCAGCGGCTGGATGTGGGCAGGTCGGGATTATCAGTGGGAGCAGTCGATCGTCGGGCAGCTGCGTTATCTGCTGGGACGGTGAGGGATCGGGAAGGACAAACGGTAGAAGTGGTGATTGCCTCTCTCCCAGACACCATGAACTTCCCGCCGCCTGAGCCTAGTCACTGGCCTCTACGCCACCAAGCGCAAAGCCTTCATCGACGATGGTAGCGGCTGGATCTGGACCGAATTGGAGCGATATAATAAATCGTATTTGTTCGTGCCGGTCTACGACGATATTTACGAACTAGATCACGTCTATCCATCCGCCATGGCCGTTCGAAATAATCACGAAGGCTGGCAGATCTTTCACCGCTGGATCACCTGGACCCGTCCAGGCGAGGTCGCGAAAGTCATCGCCGAACTCGCCGCCCGGCCACAAGAACTCGGCCTCCCCACCACTGCCGACGGCGACACCAGACCCCGCCGACTGGTCAGCGAAACACTGACCTACCTGCAAAACCAACAGTCCAGAATGAACGACCCGGCCTACCGGAATGAGGGCCTGCCCATCACCTCCGCCCACATGGAATCGACCTTCAAACAGATCCACCGCCGCGTCAAAGGCAGCGAGAAATTCTGGTCCGAAGCCGGTGCCGAAGACCTCCGGCAACTCACCGCCGACCACCTCTCGGCCAGCCACCCCATAACCGAATTCTGGCGCACCCGCCCCCGACCACCAATCCGGCACCCGCAACTACCACAAGTCCGCCACATCAGGCCTGCGGCAATCACAAATTGCGTCTCGCACTCGGGGGAAGTGCAAAAGTCGGGGCGACTCCATGCCAGTTCCGGTTCACGCCACCGACTTGATTCTGCCTTGGATCGACTGCGCTCTGTTCACCTGACAGAATGAAGCCCGCAACATCTGGAGGGCAAGAGCTTTGAGCGAGAGTCGGAAGGAAGTACCGCAGGAATCCCTGCACACGAGATCTGTGCAGATTCCGGAAGATGGGGGACCACCGGGTGCCGAGGGGACGGTACTGTCGGAAGATCCGTTCAAGACTCAATGCTATGCCCAGCCAGACGTGCCCACACACTTGGGAAGGTACGCGATCGAGGGACACCTCGGTCGCGGGGGATTTGGCGTCGTCTATCGCGCCCAAGATGATTTGTTAGGACGGTCTGTCGCCATCAAGGTGCCGCATGAGTATCGGGTCCAGTCCGACTCCGAGCGAAAACTGTACCTGTTCGAGGCACAGACTGTTGCCCAACTCTATCATCCGGGAGTTGTTCCGGTCTATGACTTTGGCGTTCTGCCGGACAATCGCTGCTTTGTGGTCTCCAAACTGATCGATGGACGAAGCCTCGCTCAGGTGCTGTCCACCGATCACTTGTCGATCGACAGCGGTGTCTCGTTACTGGTCTCTGTCGCGGAGACGCTGCACTACATCCACAGTCAAAAGCTGATCCATCGGGACATCAAGCCCGGCAATTTATTGGTCGATCAGACGAACCAGATCTTCGTCGCTGACTTTGGGCTGGCGGTCCACGAGGCGGACTCCGGCAAGCACCAGCCGGGAGCCGGAACGCCCAACTACATGAGCCCGGAGCAGGCAGCCAGCGAAGGACATCGCATTGACTATCGGACCGACCTGTACAGCCTCGGCGTTGTGATGTACGAGATGTTGACCGGAACTCGCCCCTTTCAGGGGGATACTTTTGAGGACACCAAGCAGAAACTGATCTCACAGGAACCAGTCCCTCTGCTCTCACACGATCCGTCGATTTCGGTGGAACTCAACCGCATCTGCTTGAAGCTGTTGTCCAAGCGAGCGAAAGACCGGTATCAAAGTGGTCAGGAACTGGCGGATGATCTGAAGCATTTTCAGTCCGCGAACGTCGAAGAAGTTTCAGCGGGGGGAGGGCGTCGTGGACTTCTGGCATCCGGAACGAGTGCCCCCGACTCGCAGGGCAAGTTCATTCCGCGCGGACTGCGATCTTACGATCGACACGATGCCTACTTTTTCCTTCAACTGCTGCCTGGTCCGTTTGATCGAGATGGGCTTCCCGAGAGTCTCAGTCACTGGCAACGCTGGGTGGAACATCCCGAAGAACAGCCCGAACTGCACCGGATCGGGGTCATTGCCGGACCATCGGGCTGCGGGAAATCCTCATTGATCAAGGCCGGACTGGTTCCGTTGCTCGACAAAGCAGTGGTCTCCACGCTGATGATCGAGGCCACGATCGATCGCACCGAAACACAGCTCGCGGCCGCGCTCGACAGCCGCTTCCCGATGTTGGCGACCGAACTCTCACTGACCGACAAACTCACGGCCATTCGGCGTGGGCAAGGACTTCCCGCCGGGAAGAAGCTGCTGATTGTGATCGACCAGTTTGAGCAGTGGCTGCACGCAGTTCACGAGCGGGAACGCCCCGAACTGATCCGGGCCTTGAGGCAGTGCGACGGGCAGCGGGTACAGTGCATCGTCCTGGTGCGGGATGACTTCTGGCTGGCTCTGAATCGGTTTATGGAGGCCGTGGAGACGCCGCTGATCGTGGGTCAGAATGTGCGGCTGGTCGACCTGTTTGACCTGCCGCATGCCAGGAGCGTCCTGACCCGGTTGGGGCGGGCGTTTGAGCGAATCCCCGAGGGGCAACCCTCCCTGATGACACAACGATTCATCGAGCTGGCGGTGGAATACCTGGCCCCAGACGGCAAGGTCTTTCCCGTCCATCTGTCGCTGTTTGCCGAAATGGTCAAGGCCCGCGACTGGGTGCCCGACACGCTGTCACAGTTGGGCGGTGCCGTCGGCGTCGGCTTGCAGTTCCTCTGCGAATCATTCTCGGCAGCCCATGCTCCGATGGGGCACCGCATCCATGAGGACGCCGTCCGTCATGTTCTGGAGGGGCTGCTCCCCGAAGTCGGAACCCAGATCAAGACCCGCCACCGCACGCTGAAAGAGTTGCAGGATCTTTCCGGATATGGCGACGACATGAAGCGGTTCGAGAGCCTGATGGCCATCCTCGAAGGACAGCTCAAGCTGATCAGCCCGGTCGATATCCTCGACCACTCGCGGACCAGTGGCGAGAATCGCAACACGGAATTGCATTATCAGTTGTCGCACGACTTTCTGGTCCCTTCGATTCGTGAGTGGCTCTACTCAGAGCAACGCAAGACATACACGGGTCGCTGTCGTTTAATGCTGGCCGAGCAGGCCGCCGCCTGGATGAAGCAACCGATTCGCCGCAATCTGCCTCTGTGGAGAGACTGGATTCAATATCGGTGTGTGCTGCGACCTGCCTCGCTGAGTGATCCCGAACGCCGCATGCTCCGGGCGGCCAGTCAGCAACTCGGGCTGCAAACGCTCCTCGGGCTGTTTCTCATCGTGTTCGGAATCGTGGGAGCCCAGGGATTCCGCAGCTGGAATCGTGGACACGCCCTGTTGGATCAACTGCATACGACCAGCGTGGCGTCGGCTCCGGCGATTATTGAGCAACTGCAGCCTTACCGGCGATATGCAGAAGGCCGATTGAAGAGTGCGATTCCAGCTCTCAAGCCGGGGGCACCGGAAGAGTTGAACTTGCGATTGGCTCTGGTGAAGTGGGATGAGACAACCGTCGAACCCATGCTCCAGCTGGCATTAGATTCGGGTGACCCTCCGTCACTGCTGGTGACTCGCGAGGCGTTGCTTCCCTTTCGTGAGCAGTGTTTGGATGAGTGTTGGAAGGCCGTCAACACCGGGGCAGACGACGCGGCTCCGGCAGGCGACCAGCAGCGTGCCTATCGAGCAGCAATGCTGCTGGCCAGGCTCGACCCGCCGGAAGCGAAATTAGACGCGAAACGCTGGACCGGCGACATCTCGAAGTTCCCCAGTGAGGAGACGGTTCGTTGGGCGTTGCGGAACCCTGATGACTACCGCTCGCTGGTCGAGGGCATGCGGCCGGTGGCAGCCCAGTTGACGCCCTCGCTTTCGCAGGCGCTGGGAGTGTCGGAGGTCGATGCCCGGACTCGCTCGATGATTTCATTCCTGAGGGCGTTCCATGAACACGATGACTGGGCATTGACCGCCATGTTGATTCAGGGTTCCCCCTTGCAATGGGACGACCTGCGATCGGCCATTCAGACGATCTCTCCTGAGTGGCTACGTGAAGCGCTGAAAGCGCCTCGCGATACGAGTTCCGTGGATGCGGAGATTCGCTGGGAACGTCGTCTCTCCGCAGCGGGAGCGATCCTGTTGTCGATCTCGCCGCAGGAAGACACCTGGAACCTGCTCCAGCGCAGCCCGCAACCGGGGCTGCGATGTCAACTGATTGACCGCATGGCCGTTCTTGGGGTGAAGCAGTCGGTGGTCGAGGACCGGTTGTCGGTAGAATCAGCGCTGGCGGAGAAGGCCGATCCGGGCATCCTGAGCGGACTATTGATGGCTCTGGGGCAGTACCCGGAAGTGCAAGGCGACTTGCGCGAGGCGACCCGGCAGCAGGTGCGGATTCTGTTTGAGACCCACACCGACGCCGGTGTCCACTCTGCCGCCGACTGGCTGATGCGGCGCTGCCAGATGCCGCAGAACACCGCCCTGATCACGACCGAGGGGGTGGCCGCCAAGCCGGGATTCCAGTGGCGAGTGACCCCGGAAGGGCACGTCATGGTCCGCCTGGATGGGACCAAGGAGCCGGGAATTGGGCGTGTGTTTGAGATTTGCGCGACCGAAGTGACGGTCAAGCAATACCTGACTTTTCTCCCGTATAAGTATTACAATCAGGAACAGGCTCCCACGTCCGACTGCCCGGTCAACCTTGTGAAATGGCCTGAAGTCTTGAATTACTGCAATTGGTTATCGGGACAGCAGGGACTGTCCAGCGATCAGTTCTGCATTCCGACTGGTCTCTCTGACGAGCAACTCCTCAGCGAACACCCCGATCTACTGAAACCAAGCTATCGACCGCCGACCCGGGCGGAATGGGCGTTTGCCTGTCGCGCCGGAACGCAATCCAAATGGTTTCTGGGAAGTGACCCGAAGCTGATGATCCACTATGCATGGTGTTGGGATGGCTCGACAAATGCGAATCCTTACGATGCAATTCTGACCATAGGTCATCCTGTGGGAACTGTTCAGCCGAATGAACTGGGAGTCTTTGATCTCTTGGGTAACGTCCAGGAGTGGTGCGCTGACCATCCGGCAGATAGTCCCTCAAAACGATACATCCCTGGAGGGGCTCACCACTTCTCTCCGATGGCTTTTGACATCCAGAGTGAATTGTCGACCCCCACGAATACGGAATTCAATCGGTTCGGATTTCGGATCGCACGCACCGTCACTGATGTCGCGTCGTCCCCTTGAAACGGTGCGAAATTGCACTTCTCGGAATGGTTCACTAGAAAGATCGCCGATGTTGGAATTCAACTGACAGAGGAGTTTCTCATGATTGACCTCGCGCCAGACACGCAAATGCAGCTTTGCTGCGATGGTCGCAGCATCCCGATGGTCTATTCCCTCTGGGAATTCACCGGCCTGACGTGGAAGCTCAAGAAGGACGCTTCGTTGCCGGGGGCTCGGCCCAGCGCGGCCCCGAAGGTGCCTGGACTGTTCGCGGGACAGATTCGTGCGATGCCCAGCGTGGTGGTTGCTTTTCGTGAGTCGGCGGTCTGAGACTTCCTGCATGATCTTGAATGATCGTATTTCAAACGATCCATTGTGCGATTTACCTCTCGTGGTACGACGGACTTCCGAGTCCGTCGGTCCCCGATACTACAGGCTCTGGGGTCTGGCGTGCAAAACGGGTCAGTCCATCTTGCGTGAGGGAGAAGCTGCGGATGCTTCTTGATGATTCGGACGTTCTTCCACCACCTCATAGAGCCCATCGAAGAGGATGCGGTCTAGGTTGCCTTCGCAGTGCGGTGCCTGGAGAGGATGCCATCGCTGAACGCGACGACATACCCTGTCGAAGACTTCACGATAGGTCGTGTGTCCCACCGTGATTCTCGATAGTTCCTCAGCCAGCGCATAGCTCAGAGCTCCATAGCAAGTTGGATCTGGAGTGCTGTTATCGAAGTAATCATTGGCAATTCGTTTCGAGGCACTGCAAGCGGACAGCAGCACATACGATTGAGGCGACTGCCACGGGTGCCCGTTTGACATCCCTAGTGCCACAGATCCGGAGATACATGTATCCAGAATGACGGTAATGTGGGGAGTGTACCGGGCGAGTTCGTCGAAGAGTTGTCGAAGCTCCCAATCCCGGATATCAAGAATATTGGGTTCGCGGCTGTCGTAGGAGAGAATTGCCTCGTCAATCGCCGTCTCGGTCGCATCTCGGGCCAGTGATCCGTGACCACTGTAGTGAAACAGGCACGCCGGGCAGGCCTCGCCAGTTTCGTGGCAACGCCGGGCCGGGTCAATCAAATGCTCACGAAACGCCTGTTTGATGCCTGCTCGTGTCGCCTCCTCGTCCACCATGATTCGCAGTTGTTTCTCTTCGACTCCGAATCGACTGCGGAGAACCGACGCGATGAGTGTGACATCGTTCCGACACCCCTGGAGAGTCGGAAGGGTCGGGGAGATGTAAGCATCGATCCCGATCAAGAGCGCGTACAGTGGACTCGACATCGTTAGAGTTCGACCAAGACAAAAACACGGAAAATGGGAGACGCGGTCAGAGAACTGCCTCGCGAGTGTAGCTCAAATCAACATCAAGATCATGGGGGCTTACTCTTCGGTTTGAGGACTGTAATCGAATCAACTTAAAAGGACGCGTTATTGCCTTGCGGGTGGTCTGGATTTCAGATACTGTCCTTTGATAGGTAATTCTCACTCTTTGCATGAGGAGTTTCGAATGATGAGCGATGTGCCCGAAGTCCAAATGAGTACGTGTTGTTTCGGTCGCGGCGTCCCCATGGGCTACTCCCTGTGGGAGTTCACCGGCCTGACCTGGAAGCTCAAGAAGGACGCTTCGCTCCCCGGTGCTCGCCCGAGCGCTGCTCCGAAGGTGCCTGGGCTGTTCGCCGGACAGATTCGTGCGCTGCCCAGCGTGGTCGCAGCTGTTCGTGACTCGGCGGTCTAGGGCCGCCAGTGTTATCAGGAAGCCTTCAACGATCACCGGAGTCCTGCCCCTATCGAGAGGCAGGGCCCGGTTGTGTGTCGGTCAGGTGTCGTTTATTAGCGGACCTCTTCGTGGGTGGTCCGGTCGAGTCCCCGGAAGTCTCCCGGGAGATTTGCCAAGCATGTTGTCGCAGCTTTGAGCCGAGCCCGCGAGACTTTAATACAGTCATCGCCTCGCTCGTGTGGAGTGCCGCTGAGCAGGTTCTGAGTGCCATCGAAGCGGGTAGCGGCGAGGACAAAAATCGCTGGCAGGCCCTCCTGGCCAAGGCCGAATCGAGCTTGCCTGCTGTCCTCCCCGATGAGGATGACCTTCCGCTGACTCAGACCGTGCCGGGACGTGAGACTGCTCAGCAAACGGTCGCTGACATTGCTCAAGTCTTGCCGTTCCCGGTCGAACGTGTCGGTCAGGTCACCCACTGGGCGGTCGGCGTCACCACCGCACCACGCCGGTCGAGCACACTCGCCGCCTGCCTGCGCAGCTTGATCGACGCCGGTTGGCCCCGGCCACATCTCTTCATTGATGGCGAGGTCGACATCCCGCCCGAGATTGCGGACCTCGCGCGGACGATTCGCCTGCCCGCTGCGGGGGCCAGGCAGAGCTATTTTCTCGCGATCACCGAGCTGCTTCAACGGTTCCCCCAAGCCCAGGCCCTGATGCTCGTCCAGGACGACGCCTACTGGCCGGGGCATCTGCCGATGCGGGAGTACCTCGAACAGTGCTTGTGGCCCGGAACCGAACCGGGGCTGCTTTCCGCATGGTGCTGCACGGATGACACCGCGAGCGAATCCGGCTGGCACAAGCGGATCAGCCCGTGGAAATTCGGGGCTGTGGTGTTCATCTTCTCTCGCGAAAGTGCGATCGAGTTTGTGCAAGACCCGCAGATGCAGCAGCTGTGCGACTCGCGCCCGGAGAATCACTCGGGGGGGATCAGCATGCTCGTGGGAAACTGGGCGGCACGGGTGGGGGTACCGGTTCATTTCCCGACACCGAGTCTGGTCCAGCATCTGGGCGAGATCAGCACCATCTGGGAAAATTCCCGCGCTGTCGGTGTTCGCCGAGCCTCCAGGTTTCTGGGCGACGAGGTGGGGCATCTCGCAGCGGAAGCGGGCGACGGTAATGGATAAGTACCGGGGATATTACCGAACCTGCATCACTTCGAGATTGGCCCGCCATTTTCCGCACTTGTGACGGAAGTTCGTATAGAACTCACGGGCAAAGTCGCGACCGCTCCCTTCCGAGGTGTAGATCTTTTGAACTGCTTGAGTGAAGCGATGCCGGTGTTCCGACATCCGGGCGATGGTGGCGTTCCGGATCAGACTGGGTGAGATGTTGAGCGAGATCAGTTCTCGAACAGCTGCGGCAATCGCTGCGGGTTCGGCGGGGACGATGCGGGTAAATCTGGGATCGAACCAGGTCTCGCGGCCTCCCAGACTGGGGGTGGAAACGACGGGCAGTCCACAGAGCATGTATTCCGTGGCGGCGAACATCGTGCCCTCGACGGCCGAAAGGCAGACACCGACCTGTGTACTATTCAGGGCTTGCGACACTTCACTCGAGTGAAGTAACAACGAAGGTGGGTCATGTGTGAACGTCGCTTGGGGAAGCATGTCGCGTACCTGATCGAAATAGACCTGAGAGTCGTCCTCGGCAATCAGCCCCCCGATCAGCAACGGCGAAGTGACCTCACACAGCAAGGAGTGCCGCTTCCACGAAGTCATCCGGGCGTTGTAGACGGCGTCGTACTTCTTCGGGATGTCGGGCTGGATCGTGAACTTGGTTTCATCGAGAAAACTGTTCTGATTGACGAAGACCGCTGGCACTCCACGCGACTGCAAGTCCTCGCAGATCGGACCATCGTTGACCAAGTGCAGCAGCCGGTGCAGCGGCTTCAGCGATTGCCAGCGTTTGTAATACGCCTCGATCTCGTCGGCAGTCTGGTGCCACAGATTCATGACCAGCCGATAGATTCGCTCATTGGGCAGAAAGTGGCCCACATCCTCATCCCCAGAAGCGGAGTGCCACAGGATCGAAGGATCGGTGGAGAGCCAGTTGTAGAGTCCGATGTCGGGCATGATTCACAATGAAAAATGGTGGACATGAATGGGTGAGCAGATCGCTTTCGGGATTCGCATCCGGCGTCATGGTTTTAAGGAAATCGACTGTAACCACTCGTCGTAGGTGGGTCGAGTGTTCAGGCTCTTGAGTAGTCTCCAGGACTCCGGAGGAACGGTTTTGAGGTCTCCGAATTGGTCTAAATAGGTTCCTGTTCGTGTGACGATATCGATTCGAGGGTCTTTCCGATCCAATGCGGGGTCGGGTGAAATGTGATATTGAAAGGGTCCAGCCATCGCACCGAAGACGATCAGGGATCCCTCATCCGCGGAGAATTGAGCTGTCGTTCTCTTTGTGCCGTGGATCGCCAACGGCTCCATGAGTTCGATGGCCGTGGTGACATCCCACAGGTGAGCTGTCATCCGGGAATCCGGGTTCAGGGGATTGCCCGAGGTACTCGTCAAGACTCGTGTCACCGATCGGTCGCACACAGCCGTACTCACATTCCGCTCATGACGAAATATCGGTGTCAACAGTCTCTTGGCTTCCCGGAGGCAGGCATAACCTCCGGGGATTTGGCCGACACCTCCGGTATGGCCACCCCATTCCAACTGCCTGGCCCCCTGCCCCAGTGGTCGGACGCCTTGGACACGATCGGGATCAACGGTGGTCGACCGGATTTCCGGTTCATTTCTGTTCACGATGTACGCGTCGGTCGAATCCTCTGTGATCGTTGCCGGGGTTGAGGGCTGGGAGGTGATTCTCCAGTGCTGAATCATTCCATCCTCTCCCCAGGCGAGAAACTCTCGATCATTGTTGACAAGCTTCGCCCCGCGAAAGGCTTTGCTGAGCTGAATGGGAGCGGTCAATGGGAGACCGGTGGAAGTCTCAAAGACCTGGACGATCCCGGGTGTATTTCCACGACTACTCACTCCGCTCCCAAACCGGGGTTTCTCCTTCGCAGTCCACACCAGAAGCTTCGTTCCGTCCTGGGAATAAATGGCATCTTGCACATGCTTACACGAGGCAATCCGAATCGCGGGGAATCCGCCATCCGGATTTCTCAGCTCTCGACCACCGAGGAAGAGTTCGTTCGAACTCCAGATGGCGAGCGATTGGCCGTGAGGCGCAATGCGTACGTCATTCAAGTAGTCACTGAAGTGGAATGTGCCCTCTGGAAGCATCGGAGCCGCTGTTCCAGTGCATGTCCAGGACATGGCGGATTGGTACGCAAGTAGAACAACGCGATATCCCGTGGGTTCAGACGACGCCGAATGGCTCCATCGGGAGTATCCTGGATGAGAATGGGGGAGCGGCGGAGGAAGTGTCAGTGTGCCTGACGGAATCCCCTCGGACGAGAACATCTGGGCGGAAATCACTTCGTAATAACGGCTCCCGTCCCCACGTTGCATCAACCCATCGGCGGCATCCACCTGTTCACTCCGCCAGATCAGACACTTTTCGCTTCCGCCAAGAAAGTCCGGCGAGAGATCAGCGATCGGACGGGCTGGCAGTTCGATCGCCGTCCACTGATCACTGGATCGCAGCGTCCAGAGCGCCACGGGCTTGTTGTTTGTCCAAGTCAAAACACGCTGTCCACTTTCGGACATCCGGGCACCGTCAACTTTGCCGCAGGGAATCATGCTGGAGGATTCCTGGTTGGTGTCGAACACAATGGCGGTTGTGTCGTTCCACATCAAAAAACGTTCCGGATGCTTCTCGGAGTAGTGGATTCCCCGCACCTGTTCCGACGGACTCATTTCAACGAACGAGTCTCGTCGCTTTCCCAGCATGAGCTGACTGCCGCTGGAGAAGATCATGCGATCCTGGTTTGCGCTCATTCGAACCTGTGACCAAAGAGACGCTTGCTCCGGGGGGGCTTTTTGATCAGTCACGGACAGTGGTAGCTGCTCGCCAGACGAAGTCCAGCGGTCGAGATGATCTTCGTATTCCGGCCAATTCGAAGTCGACCATGAGAGCAGTGCGCCATTCTCCAGTCGCCAGACATCATTGATGAGATCAGGGCACTGGAACTGATTGACCAACTCCAGTCCACAGATGGATCGGCCTGCGGCGAAACTCATGGATGCCGCTTGTGCCGGGTCGTCACTCGCGGCGGCGGCAGCAGCAAAATGGTGCGACGATTTCACAAATAATTGTTCCAGATCACGGGACGTGATGGCTTGGCGGCGTTCACTGCTGGCGAGTTCCCGGCGAGCCTGCCGGGCTTTCTCCACAGCCTGCTGACTCGCGTTCTGGGCAAGCCCCATCTGCCAGTATGCCACCGCGGCGGAAATCGAAATCAGCACCACAGCCGCCACACCCAGCCCCTTGAATATCCGTCGCCAGCGGCGGTTCGAGGCCCGCTCTTCCCGGCTGGCGGAAACCAGTCTCTGTTCATCGGCGGACCAGCTGCGCGTGCCTTCGAGGGCGGCTTCGACTTCCTTGAGGTCCGTCACGTCGAGGGGGATACCGGTCTGGCCGTCGAGCCAGTCGACGCTGCGGTTGTCGAGGATGCGCCGCGCTCGCTGGCCGGGGAGATCGGACTCCTCGTGCCGGGCGCGGATCAGCGGGGCGAGAGTGTCGTGCAACAGACGCGAGCTGCGTTGAGTCTCTGCTCCCTGTCCCCCACGAGCGACTGGGAGTTCAGGGGGGATGTGGCTGGGGGGAAGAGGGCCGGGGTGAGGGGATTGAGCAGGAGCGTCTGGCCCCCTCACCCGAGCCCTCTCCCCCGCAGTCCCCGAGAACGTCAGCAGGTACAGTTCCTCGCACAGCTTGAGTGTCTGGCTCAGTAACCCCGACTGGGCGTGTCCCGAGTAGGTCTGCTCCAGCACTGACAACGGGTGTTCCGCCGAAGTCCCGATCGCTGTCGTGTGGAATTCCAGCAGGTCGAGCAGGAACCCACTGTCGACCGCGCGGGGCAGCCTGGCATGAATCTGCTCTGTCTGCTGCCTCAAGAAGTCATCCAGCAGAATCCCGTTGCGATGCAGAGACTGATACAGCTCCGCATCGAACGTCGGCTGCTCGCGGTTGCGGCGAGTGGCTTCTGACCACATGCGGGTGAGCAGGATCTGCAAGGTGGGGGCCACCGGGGTGTCGGGGTCGGCGAGCAAATCGTCAGCGATCACCTCGGGGAGTCCGTCTTCGATCTTCAGCTGATACTGTCTCGCGAGTCGCACATCATCCACCGGTCCAGTGATCGCCTCGATCACTCCGTCGCGGCTCAAGCGTTCCAGGAAGATCCGCGAGCGCGGCACTTGGGCATCGGCGAGAAGCTCGTCGATCTCCGCGAACCACTCCTTGCGGAACCCCAGGATCAACTTCCCCTGGGGACGATGATCGGGAGCGAAGAAGATTCGTCGCAGCAGTTGGACGAACTCGGCGAGTTCATGCGGCTGTTGGGGGTGGGGTTTGGTGAACACCTCCTCGACTTGATCGAGGACGATGACCAACGGGCGACCGAGTGACTTCTCGGCTGCGATCCACGCCTCGCGACGCGAGAGGTGGTGTGTCTCCTTGGGCAGTGCCAATCGCAAGGACTCGCCCAGCCCGAGCGCCGGATCGCGGCGCACATACCGCACCTCGTTCTTCCCCGCCAAGCGCGGGATCAGTCCTGCATCGAGCAGCGACGACTTGCCCACCCCCGAGGGCCCATAGAACAACACGACCGGAACGGCATCACTCGCGGTGACTCGCTGGTACAGCTCGCGAATCTCATGACCCCGCCCGAAGAAGACCTCGGCATGCTCGGCCTCGAACCGAAACAGGTGGCGATAGGGCGACTCGGGCAGATCGCGCTGCGGGACGCAAGGCAGTCCGAAGAGCGGGGCGCCCGCCGCCTCGGGAAGGCTCCACTGCGCGACTCGCTCCGCTCCCGGTTTGAACTTGAGCAGCCAAGGCCAACGGCTGGCGACATGCGGTTCCGCGGTCTCTTCCTTGCGACGGATCAGACGGTCGATCGAGCCCCCGCTGGAGGCCTGGGCCGAACCGGTCGCCTCCGCATAGGCCGACTGCAGCGGGGCCCCGGTCACGATCCCCTTATAAAACCGGGCAGAGAATTCGGTGGCGACCCCATCATCGATCGACTGCGTCGTCGCGATCACACACCCGACCCCGGCGTTGAGCAGATCCTCGGCCTGACCCTCGGTCGAACAACCGTTTAGGAAGACCAGTTGCAGCCCTTGCTGCTGTCCGAGAAACGATGCCAGCCCCTGGGCTCCGATCCGATGAACCCCGCCCGTGGCCGACTCCAATAACAGTTCAAACCCATTCGCATGGCCCGCAAAGTGAAAGACGACAACCCGGTCGCGGTACTTCTGGAAGGCATCCAGAATCTCATCGAGCGTCGCATTGGGGAGCAAGACCAGCGGACACAACTGGCGCGCCGGCTCCAGGGCCGCCTGCATCCGCTGGGCCTCTTCCGAAAGGTTCCGCAAGAAGTTCGCCGCATCACGATGGTCATTGGCGAACGCCGCCAGAATGATCGGGCCCTCGGATTGGTCGTGCATGTCTCACTTCGCATGAGGAACGGATATCAAGACTCACCCAACCGTATTCATCCGGGCGTCACGGCGACAGAGAGGGAGTATGCCCAAAGCCAAGCGGCGCCGCGAGTCTGGTGACACATCTGTGATCCTGAGAGACTCCGAGATGAAGTGACCCGCCTGACGCTCAATGTGAACGGCACTGTCGACAACTGGAGGCTCTCGACGATGCCTGTCTGGACCTGCAGCAGGCCCCGGAAGGCAATCGCGTCGTCCTGTTCACCCACTCCAGGCAAAGCATTCGAAAAGACATGCCGGAGCGTCTCCTGTCCGACCGGGCTCAACAATTTCCATTGGTCGCTGGCAGAGCGTCTCTACAATAGCTGTAAGATGTGGCCCTGCCACCGGCGGTACGCATCACCATGCTCGGTGTACAGACGCCAAGGCCCGCGTTCACGCCATGGGCCACGGGCACTGAGGTCGGTCGCGACGTTCGCGGGTCGCTACGTTCGCCAGAACGTGGGGGACCGGATCACGCGTTCGAGCACGGATTCAGACTTCCGAAGTCTCGGAAGACTTCGGAAGTCTTCCGGCACCCGCGTACGCCGAGACCATTCACCCACCTTCTGGCGAAGGTGGCTACAGCGATGGCGGCTCAGCGGCACATTACCGACGGTTCAGATCCTGGACCAGACGGTCCACGGCGAGGGCCAGCTTCTCGGGCGTGTCGTAGATTCCCTGCGAAATCTGGCTGCGGATCTCCGCCAGACGTTCGGCCCGCGAGGCGGCTCCGACATCCTGGTTTTGCAACAGCCGAGCGGCGGGCGAGATAAACACCTCGTCCTGCGGGGCGTTGAGCGGGTCCACACCGGATGTCGTTCCGGAGACTCCCGTGAACTGCACGGGGCGGACGCCGCCTGCGCCACCGACGAATCCGGCTCCTGTAATTTCCATCGCCGCCTCACGTTCCACGGGTTCCATCCCACTCGTTCCCGCCCGTGTGGCCGTGACCAGGGCGGAAGACGGGGGATCATAGCCCGAAATCCGGGAAGTGGGCAACATCTGTTCCGTGAGGGCGAATTCGCCCGTCGCTGCCGCACTAGGGGAGTACACAACATCGATCCGGTTGAAAGGTTGCATGACAGCACCCCACAACCATCCTGGTTGGATCGTTACGTGTTCGAGCCTCCGGGGAGGCTCCTCATCTGAGGAAGAACACGGCATCTTGCTGTTGGTGAATCGGGCGAACTTGAGACATTTCTCGGCTCGCCCCTCGATATTGTAATTATCGACATTCTGGCGGGAGGGGATCACCGTATCTGTGAAGAATGTGGGGAGTCGGGGATCAGAGGAGTCAACCAGCATGCCACGAATGTCATTCCTCCTCACTCAGTGCATTCGCTCATTGCGGTATCCAGGATCAGTCACCCGCGTCATGGGCGAATGCACTCCCTACTCCCCCTCTCCCCCCCCAGCGGATATCATCTCCCCCAGCAACCACCCCCACACCCAGCCCGTACCACGAACGGTTTCCGATGCGAATCATCACGGGGCGTTTCAAACGTCGCCGACTTCTGGCGAACCCCGGACTCATCACTCGCCCGATTTCGGACCGGGTCAAGGAGACTCTGTTTCAGAAACTGTGCGACAACGGCTGCGTTCAGGGTCGCCGGGTCGCGGATATCTTCTCCGGAACGGGGACGATTGGGTTAGAGGCCCTCAGCCGAGGGGCGATTTCGGTGACGTTCTTCGAACTCGACCGCGTGGCGTTTGACCTCTTGCATCAGAACGTGGCCAGCCTGGGGGTCGACGACGAGTGCATCTGCTGGCAGACCGACATCCTCCGCACCTCGTTCAAGCCGAAGGGAGCCAAGTCGCACTTCGCTCCTTACAGCCTCGTGTTCTTCGACCCGCCGTACAAGATGGCTCCCGATCTGGCCCCGGGCACGCGACTGACGTTCGCCTTGGAACGTCTGGCTCGCGACTCCGTGACCACCAGCGATGTGATTCTGGTGGTGCGAGTCCCGGACCGGACGCCGATCGCGCTGCCCCCCTGCTGGGAGATCGACTGGACGATCACGACCTCGCACATGGACCTGCACGTCTGTAAGAAGGCCGCAGGAGCCGAAGCTGTTGGGCCAGACGCTGAGGACGAAACCGACTGATCAGCCCAGTGGGTCCGAAGAACTTCGACTCAATAGCTGCGTCTGGCCAGCGGGTCTCTTAGAATCTGTGGCTCTGTCAACCGCAGTGCCCCAAGGCTCCCCGCATGGATTTCATACGCTTCTGCATCGAGAACCCCGTCAAGGTCACGGTGTGCGTGTTGCTATCGCTGCTATTCGGGATCGTCTCTCTGATCGCGACGCCGATTCAGCTCACGCCCGATGTCTCCGAACCGGAGATCACCGTCACTACGGTGTGGCCGGGGGCCAGTGCGCAAGAGGTCGAACGCGAGATCACCGACGAGCAGGAAGAACAGCTGAAGAGCGTCGAGGGGCTGCGCGAGTTCAAGAGCGAAAGCCGCGACGGGGCCTCGACGATTACGTTGCGATTCCCGGTCGGCACCCTGTTGGCCGATGCCCGGGCGCGGATCAATGACAAGCTCAATCTGGTGGCAAAGTACCCGGTGGATGCCCGCGAGCCAACGATCAGCGAAGGGGCCGCGAACACGGAATTCGTGTGCTGGATCATCCTCAAGCCGCTGCCGCCCACGAAGCAGGAACTGGCGTCGTTCGTCGAGGTGCATCCGGAGTTGAAGGAGCCGCTGAAGAAATATCTCGATGGGAGTCGACCGGTCGATCTGGGTCGGCTGACCGGGTGGAAGGAGAAGTATCCGGCGATTGAGGAACTGTTGCGGGGGCGGGCCGATCCGACGCGCATGCGGAAGTTCACCGAGGACTTCATCGAGGCCCGCTTCGAGCGCGTGCCGGGTGTGGCGGCCTCGAATGTCCTGGGGGGCCAGGAGGAGGAGTTCCGCGTCGTCGTCGATCCGGCCAAGCTCGCCGCCCACCACTTGACGGTGGCCGACCTGCAACGTGTATTCCGCGAGCAGAACATCAACGTCTCTGCCGGGGACATCTGGGAAGGCAAACAACGCAGTATCGTTCGCACCTTGGGCCAGTTCGACACCGCCGAGAAGGTCGCCGAAGCGATCGTCGGCATCCGCGACAACGCCCCGGTGCGAGTCCGCGACATCGGCACCGTGGGGATTGACTACAAGAAGCCCGACGGCGTGGTCCGACAAAAGGGCGTCGAGGGACTGGCCATCAACTGCCAGCAGGCCCCCGGCACCAACGTCCTGGAAATCATGGGACCGCCGCGTGGAGAATTGGACCTCGATCGCGATGGCACGATCACTCAGTTCGAACTCTCTGAATCCCGCCGCATTCACGGGGACAATCTGCGGATCGCCATTGAGGAGCTGAACACGGGCGTCCTGGCTCAGAAGGGAATGGAGTTGGAACAGGTCTACGACCAGACCGAATACATCCACTCGGCGGTCGACATGGTGGAGGAGAACATCTACTCGGGGAGCATCCTGGCGCTGCTGGTGCTGTGGGTCTTCCTGCGCAACGTGCGCACCGTGGCGGTCATCGGCATCTCGATCCCGATCAGTGTCATCGCCTCGTTCATCTTCATCAAGGCCCTCGGCCGCTCGATCAACGTCATCAGCCTGGCCGGGATGGCGTTCGCGGTCGGGATGGCCGTCGACAACGCCATCGTCGTGCTGGAGAACATCTTCCGTCGCTACGAAATGGGCGAGTCCCCGGAGGACGCCTCCATTCGCGGCACCGCCGAAGTCTGGGGCGCGGTGTTCGCCAATACCTGCACCACGCTGGCGGTGTTGATCCCGATCATCATGATTGAAGGTCAGGCCGGACAACTGTTTCGCGACATCTCGATTGCGATCACCTACGCCAACGTGTTGTCGATGGTGGTGTCGTTCACCGTCGTGCCGGTGGCCGCCTGCAAAATCCTCAAGCCGCACCCGCTCCTCGCCGACGGGACGCAGGGCATCGGCTCCGCCAGCCCGTTTGGGACCGAGGTCGAGAAGCCGGGGCTGATTACCTCCCTGGTCAACGGCTTCGTCAATTGGCTCAAGCTGATGATGACGATGCCCGGCGGTGCCTTAATTCGATTTGGAATCGTGGTCTTGATGGTGGCGGGGTCGTACTTGGGCTCTCAGTTGATGATGCCCCGGATGGAGTACCTGCCGGAGGGGAACCGGAACCTGGTGTTTGCGATTCTGCTGCCGCCTGCGGGGTACAACGTCGATCAGATGATCAAGGTCGCTCGGCGTGTCGAGGACGACATGGCCAAATATTGGACGGCCGAGCCCGG
This sequence comes from Planctomycetota bacterium, assembly GCA_043743415.1. Lineage (GTDB taxonomy): Bacteria > Planctomycetota > Planctomycetia > Planctomycetales > Planctomycetaceae > TH-plancto1. The sequence goes on along the minus strand of JAYTWO010000113.1, from coordinate 7,099 downwards.
TTCCCCCGAAGAGGCCGCACTCGATGGCCCGCGCATCAAGAACTTTTTCATCGTGGCTCGTGGCGGTCGGCTCTTCATGGGGGCCGCTGCGGAAGATCCACTGAGTGCGGGCGGGATGGTGCCCGTCATGCGAGCGGCAGCCGCCAAGATTCCGGGGACGTTCGCGATTGTCGCTCAATCCAGCTTGTTTCAGGGCGGTCTCTCCGGCGGGCGGTCGATCGATGTCGACATCACCGGGCCAGACATGTCGCGGCTCAATCAACTGGGCAGCATGGTTTTTATGCAGTCAATGGGGATCGGCCCGTATGAGGGGAAGGGCGTGTTCCCGCCCAGCGAGGGCCATCAGGTGACCCCCAGGTCGAACCTCGAATCAACCAACCCGGAGCTGCATGTCCTGCCGAATTGGGAGCATGCTGCGGACCTGGGCGTCTCCACCGAAGAACTCGGGTATGCGGTCAACGCCCTGGTCGACGGGGCCTATGCCGGGGACTACTGGCACAACGGGCGGAAGATCGACCTCGTGATCTACGGGGCCGATGAGTTCTCCCGACAGACACAAGATCTGGAGAACCTGCCGGTCAGCACCCGCTCGGGCAAGGTCGTCAACATCGCCAGCCTGGCGAATGTGAAGGCCACCGGCGGTCCCGAGGTCGTCAACCACATCGAACGCCAACGGTCGATCACGATTCAGATCAAGCCGAATATGTCGATGGCCCTGGACGAGGCGATCTCCCTCGCTGATGAGAAGATCCGCATCCCACTGCTCAGCTCCCCCCTCACCGAAGGCGGCCTGTACCAGATCCGCTTTGCAGGCACAGCTGACAAGCTGCAGGACACCCGGCGGGCCATGCAGGGGAGCCTGCTCATGGCCGGGTTGATTACGTACCTGTTGATGTGTGCTCTGTTCGAGTCGTACTTCTACCCGCTGATCATCATGACCAGCGTGGCCCTGGGTATGGTCGGCGGATTCGCCGGGTTGGCGCTGCTCAATGTCTGGTTTCCCCAGCCGATGGACACGCTGACGATGCTGGGGTTTGTGATCCTGATCGGGGTCGTGGTGAACAACGCGATCCTGATCGTGCATCAGGCGTTACAGAACATGAAGAACGGCATGGACCACCAACTGGCGATCCTCGACAGCACGCGCACCCGCCTGCGTCCGATCTTCATGAGTACGATTACGACCGTGCTGGGCATGCTGCCGCTGGTGGTGCCGATGCCCTCGTGGACCGGCGGAAAGTTGGTGTTCATCCCCGGCGCGGGAAGCGAACTCTATCGAGGACTGGGGAGCGTGGTCCTGGGCGGGCTGATCGTGTCGACGGTGTTCACGCTGGTGCTGATCCCGCTGAGCTTCAGCCTGGCGCTGGATGCCCGGACATTCCTGGTCCGCCTCATGGGACGCACGACCCCGACGGCAGTCACGCCACCGATCGCCTGATCGGTCGTCGAACAGACATGATTCCGTTCAGTGGGATCGGCTTCCAGTGCCCCGTCAATGCTTCATTTTGGGGTTCGCTTTCCCTCGGGAGGGCGAGGCTCCTGCCGAGCCGCGACTGCGAGTTGACGCGTCCCCTGGCTCGCGGCTCAGCAGGAGCTTCGCCCTCCCGGGCGGGCCGGGCTCAACTCCAAAACCATGCGTTGACAAGGCACTCGACTCCAACCAGCCAACCAGCCAGCGGGCCTACCCGTGGTCGGCGATCCCGACGACTTGCAGTTCCATCGAGCCGCGTGGGAGTTTCACCTTGACCTTGTCGCCCACCTTTTTGCCCATCAGGGCCTGTGCAATGGGGCTGGTGGTCAGGATCTTCATCACTGGCCCGTCATAGTTTTCTTCACCGGGGCCGACAAATTCGTACTTCTCTTCCTCGTCCATGCCCAGGTCTTTGACCGTGACCGTGGAGCCGAACGTCACGACCCCCTTGGGCATCTCGGCCTTGTCGACAATGTAGCACCCGGCGAGTTTGGTCTTCATCAGCGAGATGCGGAGTGCCAGCCGACCCTGCTCCTCGCGCTGGCCGTGGTACTCGGCATTCTCACGCAGGTCGCCCTCGGCGCGCGCCTCCCCAATCCGCTCGGCGATGGCGGGCATCAAGACCTCTTCCAGATGCCGCAACTCGTCGCGGATCTTGTCGAAACCTTCGCGGGTGATGGGCTGGCGTTCCATGTCGGAATCCTGATGAGGCAGGGACAACCCGTCACGGGACCGGTTGCCTCTCCGCACGCATGAGACAAAAAAACGAACACGGGACGCGCGATGTGCCGCGCCCCGTGTTGCAATGAAGGCATTCTGATCGACAGGCCCACGGATGTCTACACCGAAACCTCACCCTCGAAATCGGGTGCGCATCGGGCACTCCCCGAAAGCGATTCGGGTTCACTGGCAGCGGACTTGTCGGTGAAGCTCTCTTGAATTAATGCCGCAATCGCCAGTGAATTCTCATCCCCTTGGGCGAGCAATTGTCGGGCCACCTGTTGGCGTCGTGCCTCGGGATGGTTCTGATTGAGCTTCCACTTGCCCTCGATCGAATCGATCGGGATGCGAAACCCCACGATCTGATCGAGCATGCGGTCCTCGAATGGACTGGCTTCTTCGGGCATCGACCACGGAGTGGGCATCGACCGTTCGTAAACATCGACCATGCGTCTGACGATCCGGCGGAGCTGTGCCCGATCCTCAATCAGATTCACTCTTCCCACGGCATGGACGGCCACATAGTTCCAGGTGGGGACAACGTTCTCGGATTCGTACCACTGAGGGGACACATAGCAATGCGGTCCGGAGAAGACTGCCAGGACCAGCTGCCGGTCCAGATCCTGCCACTGCGGATTGGCCCGGGCCATGTGGCCCACCAGAGTGCCGAACTCACCGGCCTCTCGATCCAGTAATAGAGGCAGGTGGGACGCGACGAGTGCGGGAGCATGCTGCGAAACGAGCAGGGCGAAGCTGTCATGCTCCATCAATTCGTGGAGTCGGGGCAGGTCATTTTCAATGAACGCGGACGGAATATACATGGAGTCTGATCTGCCAGGAGGATGGATGCACCAGCCCGGCCACAGCACCTACCCATTCGAGGAGGTTCGATGAATGCGGAACACTGCGTCGCTGGAACGCACCAGGGCTCATCGCACCGGGGTCTTGTCCCTCGCCCGCCCACTGAATGAGCCGACAGACGAATCTGTCGGCCCCATCCAGCCACCGGCATTCGAACATGCGAGGGGCATTCCCCACGCATCACTCTCCGACCAGAACCCAACGCTTCGACTCCGCGTCACGCTGGAAGTTCTCACCATGGAAGAGGCACTGGTACATCACGTTCTTGAACTTGTCGGCCTTCGACTTGTAACCGGACGCCTGCACGGCGGCGATCAGTTCATCAATCGTGAGCCCCTTCTTGGCCTTTTGTAATTCCTCGGCCACCAAAGTCTTCAACGACTTCTGACCTTTCACCCGTGGGCCACGACGTCCTTTGTTCTTCGATCCCTTTGGACGACCCCGACGGCGCGGCCCCTCCTCGTCAGCGGGTGCGGGTGACTCACCGCCCCCCAAGCTCTGGATCTGCTCATCCAAGCTGTTCAACTCCTGACGCAACTTGTCACGCTTGACCACCAAGTCTTCCAGCTTCGACTTCTTGGCCAGCAACAACTTCTCCAACTGTGCCACCGTCAAATCACGCATCGCAGACGCTTTAGCCATTGGCTCCACTCTCTCCACTCTTAGAACAGAATTAGGAATTTCTTCCCCCGACCCACGCCTAATACAGTACGCAGAATTACATGTGAAAACAAGTCGCACCCAGGGAATGGATCGAGTTTTCTTGAACATAATTGCTGAAAGCAAGTCGCACTTTATTGATGTCACCTCTCCATATCTGGGGACGACTCGGGCACTGGCGAGATAAAAGTCATGGAATTCAGCGCCAATGGCCCGACTGCATCAGGCGGCTCGTTGCTGCGCCCCACGCTCATGATCGGCTCCACGAAACTCAGGCATGGTCGCATGCCCCACCGCCGAAACACCGTCCCGGCGGACTACCTTCCACGCCGTCATCCACAAAATCTGCAGATCCAAACGCAGCGAAACCCGGTCGACATAGTCGACATCAAAGGCAAACTTCTCGTCCCACGACAACGCATTCCGCCCGTTCACTTGCGCCCAACCTGTCACGCCGGGCATGACCTCATGTCGACGCGACTGTTCGGATGTATACAGGTCAAGATAACGGGTGAGTAATGGACGTGGTCCAATCAAACTCATCTCCCCTCGGATCACGTTCCACAATTCGGGCAATTCATCCAGACTTGATGAACGCAGGAATCGACCGAATTTCGTCAATCTCAACTCATCGGGGAGCAACTCACCTTGTGCATCTCGAGCGTCCGTCATCGATCGAAACTTAATCATTCGGAACAGCCGCCCGTGATGTCCGGGGCGATCTTGAGAAAATAAAATGGGAGCCCCCAGCTTCCAGCGGATCAACAATGCCAAGACACCCAGGAGCGGTGCCAGTAGGACCGCGAGCGGCACCGAGATGGCCAGATCGAGTCCGCGTTTGCCGAAGCGTTGGTAGAAGGTACTCATAGTGAATCGGGAGTGAGGAGTTGGTTAAAGCCGCCCCGTGGCAACCGGTAGGCATCTTCAGGCTGCGGCGAGGTCAGAGGTAGTGGTGAGATTCGCCTCCGGCAGCGGCAAGCCTTTCGCTCGAAGTTCTCCGATGTACAACTCGGTCAGAGCCTCCCAGATCACCTCGCGGCGGAAGTCCGTCTGCACACGCAACTGGGCCTGCTTCCCGTGTCGGGCGAGCAGCAGCGGATCGAGCAGGTAGCGCCTCACGGCCTCCGTCAGCCCGGTCACATCTCCCACCGGAACCAGCGTCCCCGTCTGGTCGTTCAGCACCGCATCCACGGTCCCCGTCGCTGCAAATCCCGCGGTCGGACGACCACTGGCAGCGGCTTCAAGCGGCACGTTGGGTAAGCCTTCGCGGTGCGACGGGAAGACCAGCAGATCGAACGCACTGTAGTAGGCCGCCGTGTCGTTCACGAAGCCGGTGATATGCACGCGCGGGTGGGACCAGATCTCATCGCGGAGCCGCGAGCACAACGGGTCGCCCTCTTCGAAGCCGCCGACGAGCAGCATGTGCAAGTCGGGCTGCTCCTGCTCCAGCGTCCGGAACACCGCCAGCAGTTCCGCGACGCCCTTGTCCCGCGTCAATCGCCCCACAAACCCGATGACGCGGGCCTCTTCCGGAATCCCCATCGATTGACGGATCGCTCGGGCTTCCTGGCAGCGAGCGGGCGTCGATAAGAAACGATCGGAATTCACTCCATTCGAGGAGCCACCCCCCAGCACCACCGCCTTGTTCGCCGCCCCGAGGCGGTGATGCAAAAAGGCGTCTCGCAAGCTCGGACTGACGCAGACGACTTTGTGAGCGCAACTCGCGGCCACGCGCTCGGTCGTGGTCAACAGCAGACGTCTAGCTCCGGTGGCAGTCTCCATGCGAAGTCCGCGCAGCGTATAAATGCGAATCGGCACCCGGGCCCAAGTGGCGGCCAACATCCCCAGCAGTCCCGCCTTGGGAGTCCCCGCATTCACGATGTCCGGCTGCAGGTCTTTCAGCACCTCCGTCAAGTGCCGCAGCGACCTCCAGTCCTGCACGGGAGCGATCTCGCGCGACATGGGTACCGAGATCACACGCACCCCTTCGCGGGCCGCTGCCTGTTCCAGATCCGCCCCCGGACCAGCGATCAGAGTGACATCAAATCCCTGCTGCCGCAGAAATGACAACTGTCCCGCCATCAGGACGCGGGTGGTGATGGGGTCGGTCGCCAAGCAGGCGACTCGTGGGGGTCGGGTGATCGAAGGCATCATGTGAACTCAAGCGGAAGACGTTGAACCGGAGACTGAGGACGGACGCATCATTCACTGTCGGGACTGTCGCATTTCGCTCCGCGAAAGAGCGTTCTTTCGCAGAGCGAAAGTCGACAATCTGGGATGCCTCGATCCTTACGCGGCCTTCTTGGAAAGACTCTCTGCGGACTGACCACTGAGCTCTGACGACTGACCACTTCTCCCCAGGACCTCACGCCAGATGTCGTGGTACTGCCGGGCAATCACATGGATGTCGAAGCTCCGCTCCATCCGCTGCCGGGCGCAGCGGGAGAGTGCGGCTCGTTCCGCAGCGGGAGACGAGAGAATCTCGATGCAGGCCCGCGCCATCGCCGGAGCGTCTTGCGCGGGGATCACCCGCCCGGCCTTTTCGATCAACCAGGCGGAGTCACCGACATCGGTCACCACACACGGGACGCCGCAGCAGAGCGATTCACCAATCGAGTTACTGAAGGCTTCGCTGACCGAGGCAGAGACCTCCAGATCGAGGGCGGCATGCACCCACTCGACATCCATCCGCTCCCCCAGCAAGTGGAAGCGTTCGCGACAGCCACTCTCGCTGATCCACTGGGACAGCGTGGCGTTCTCCGGGGCGATGTTCGTCCCGCAGAGGACGAACTGGGCCTTGGGCAATTGGGCCGCGACCGCACTCATCGCGCGAATGAACACCGACTGGCCCTTCAGCTCGGAGAACCTCGCGACCAGTCCGACGAGCAACGTGTCCGCAGGTATCCCGAGCGCCTTTCGCAATTGAGCGCGGGCCTCTGTCGAGGGGCGGAAGCGTTCGAGGTCGAAGCCGTTGGGCACGACCTGCATCTTGGTATCGTCGTACCCATGCTCGGCGTGAACCCGTCTGCCACTGACGGTATTCACCAGAATGTGGGCGGGCGAACGGCGGGAGAGCCAGGCACACGCCTTGGCCGTCCAGATCGTGGAGCGGCTGTCATGCTCTGGATCGAGCGTGGCATGCCGCAGGTTCCACACCACGGGAGGCTTCCCCACCCAGGGCCGAGCCAGTGACGACATCAAGTCGGCATGATACAGCCAACTCTGAATCAGATCGGGCTGGAACGCTCGCAGGGTCCGCACCAGCCCCCACAACGCCCGAGGATCTGGTACGCCGGGCCGCATTCCAAGTGATGTCACTGGGACGCCGAGCGCGCGAATCTGCTCCGCGATCGGGCCATCCTGAATCAGCCCCACCACGCACGACTC
>JAYTWO010000112.1:0-21830 GCA_043743415.1 Planctomycetota bacterium | reverse complement strand
CCCAAAGCGGTGGTGCGGCAGACGATGACGACATTCAATTGCTTCGCCTGCCACGTTCGCGATGGCCTTGGCGGACCGGAGTCGGTGCGGAATGCCCTGTTTACAACCACGATCCCCGAGATGGGAGACGAAGGCCGGTTGCCACCTCCGCTGGATGGAGTCGGCGACAAGATCACCAAGGACTACCTCAACCACATCTTCAACAACGGCGTCGACGACCGCCCCTACATGCGGGTCTCGATGCCCAAGTACGGCAACGGTCGGCTGGCCAAATTGCATGAGACGTTGATCGCTCTGGATGAGCAGACCGCAGCCCCGGTCGTCGCGTTCGATGAGGCGGAGTCACGGATCAAGTCGACCGGTCGCCACTTGGTCGGGGATAAGGCTTTGGCCTGTGTGAAGTGCCACACATTCGGCGACATCCGCGCGACCGGGATTCAGGCGATCGACATGCGCAAGATGACCCAGCGTCTCCGCGAGGACTGGTTCCGGCGGTATCTGTTCGACCCGCAAGCGTACCGTCCCGGCACCCGCATGCCGACCGGTTATCCGAATGGACAAGCCGTCGTGCAAGATGCCTTGGGAGGCAATCCGGCCAAGCAGATCGCTTCTATCTGGGCGTATCTCAAGGATGGCGACAAGGCCGGAATTCCAGATGGACTGCTGGCTGAGGCGATCGAACTCAAGCCCGATAGCAAGCCGGTCATCTACCGCAATTTTATCGAGGGACTCACCCCGCGCGGGATCGCGGTCGGGTATCCAGAGAAGTGCAACATCGCGTGGGATGCCAACCGCATGAGCCTCGGTCTGGTGTGGCACGGCAAGTTCATGGATGCCTCGAAGCACTGGGTCGGTCGCGGTCCCGGGAACCAGTACCCCTTGGGCGATCACGTGACCAAGATTGAGGACAACTCTCCGGTCGCGATGCTGGCCTCCGCCGACACGCTCTGGCCGAACTCCCCGCCGCGCGAACGCGGGTACAAGTTCATCGGATACGATCTGGATGGCAAGGGTCGCCCGTCGTTCAAGTACCGCGCCGGGACCGTGAGCGTGGTCGACTTCCTGGAGCCGGTCGCTGCTGGAGACGAAGGCACCTTCCGGCGCACGCTGACGCTCTCCTCCGAAACCAACGTCGAGGGCCTCTACATCCGGGCCGCAGCGGGCAGCTCGATCGAGCCCGGCCCAGAGGGAACCTACGTCATCGACAAGCTCTGGACCGTTAAGGCCATCGGCTGGCCAATGACCGTGCGCGAGTCGAACGGAAGGCAGGAACTGCTCGTGGCAGTACCCCTCCAGGGCGGCAAAGCCGAAGTCACGCTGGAACTCAAGTGGTGAGTGCGTGAAAAAGCCCAGGGGTTACAACCCCTGGGCTTTGGAAGTTGCGTTGTATGCGGAATGTCTCTCGGTCGGAATACCCGTTCGCCTCCCACTGGCTCGACCTGTCCGGCCTGCGGTATCACTACGTCGATGAGGGAGCCGGAAAGCCGGTCCTGTTCGTCCACGGCAACCCCACGTGGAGCTTTGCCTGGCGGCGTTTCATCCAGGCTCTCTCTCCCGACTATCGAGCCATCGCGGTCGACCACATCGGCTGTGGGTACAGCGACAAGCCGCAGGAATACGCCTACACGATCGATTCGCATGTCGCGAATTTGTGCCGGCTGATTGAGACGCTCGACCTTCGCGACATTACGCTGGTCGGTCACGACTGGGGCGGATGCATCGGGATGGGTGCCGCCGTCGAGCTGCCGGATCGGTTCTCGCGGTTCGTGCTGATGAACACCGGGGCCTTTCGGTCGAAGGCCATCCCGCTCCGCATTGCAGCCTGCCGCATTCCCGGTCTGGGCGAGGTCGGCGTGCGCGGGCTGAATCTGTTTGCCGGTTCCGCATTGTGGATGGCGGTCGAGAAGCCTCTTTCGCCCGAGGTCAAAGCCGGGTTCATCGCCCCGTATGATTCTTGGGCGAACCGCATCGCCACGCACCGGTTCGTCACCGACATCCCGCTCGATGCTCATCACCCGAGCTACGACCGCTTGGTGAGGATCGAGAACGGCCTCGCTCAGTTCCAGTCGCACCCGATGAAGCTCTTCTGGGGCGAGAAGGACTGGTGCTTCACCACGAAGTTCCTCGACGAGTGGACCCGCCGATTCCCAAATGCCGCCGTGACTCGCTACCCCGATGCCGGGCACTACGTCTTCGAGGACGCCCACGAACGCATGATTCCGGAGTTGCGGGAGTTCCTGGCAAGCAACGGCGAGGCTTGAGCGGGTTTTACTTGGATCCAGTGGCCCGCTTGAGCCAACCCAAATTGCGAGTCAGAGCCCCGGGCATGGTCGGTCCAGGTCTTTCTTTCTCCTTTTCCGGGGGGGGGGCTGCCAGGCGTTTGATGTGTTCTTCCAACTGAGCCTTCACCTGATTCATACGAGCCCGCTCGCGTCCCATGCGCGCGCGTTCCAGGGCCAACTCCAGATTCTCTCGCTGAACGCCGATCGTCAGACGCTGCTCCAACTCCACCAAGCTCGCCAACAAATCCACTGGCCCCAACCCCGAATTGAGCAGATCCTTCGGCAGCGCAGGCACCGTGTGAGCCTGACGAAGCTCGGTAATCAACGTCGAGATATAAGCATCCCGAGTGGCCACCGCCTCGCGCAGCTCCTCGCGGCTGGCGGTATCGACATCAATCACCACGGGCGGTGGAGCGATCTCTTCGATCACGAGCGGTTCGGGGGCCGGGGCTGGCGATGCACCGCCACCGGAGGCACTCCCCGGCAGTGTTGATGTTCCCGAATGCGAAGAGGTGACTGGCGGAGGCGACGAACCATCGGCCATCGAGGCCTTCATCTTCTCCCAAAAACTCCCTTGGCCTGGTTCTGTTCCAGCGCCGGAGGGAGCGGAGGGCTTCGACGCCGAGGCTGAGGTGGCCGCCGATGAGGGAGCTTGAAACAACCCGCCGGAGGGTTTCCCGCCCGGCTTCGACTCCACCACGGTCGCATGGCTCATGCCCCCCGCGATCTCATCCAACCGCTGCATGATCGCTTCATAGTAGCTGCTGCTCTGCCCCCAGAGTTCGAGTGCCTCTTCGACGCGACTCGTTAGTTGTCCGGTCTGCTCGACCAGTTCCCGAGAGCCTCCCCCGCTGCCTGGCGCGCGGCGATCCCCCCCACTGTGCTGCATGCGGTCGAGCTGCTCTGCCGCCTGTTCCAGACGTTCCGTTAACTGGAGAACAAGTGCGTCCTTGGAACGCATCTGATCCATCAGGACGGCAATCTGCTCGGCACCGGATTGCTCGGTCTGAGAATGGGTCGAACTGGGGGCAGACATCGTGCTTCGCTCTCGAGAGGGAACGCGCGGGGGTTCGCGAGTGTTCACATCCGAAAGCTAGTTTCGATTCTTCCACAGGGGGTGCCTCTTCTGGGAATGTGCCTCCCGCTGCCAGTCCGGGTTTAGCGACCGTGCAGGACTTGCGGGTTAATCACGTTCTCCGGGACACGACCTTGCAGGACATCCACCACCTGCTTCGCCGTCCGCTCTCGCAGGTTGATCAGCGACTCCGCCGACACAAACGCAATATGCGGCGTGGCAATCACCCGCGAGTCCGAGTACAGCGGGTCCGCCAGATTTGGCGGCTCTGGCTCGAACACATCCAGCCCTGCCCCACCAATCGCGTTGGCCTGGAGGGCTGCCCACAACGCGGCGTGATCGATCAGCGGCCCGCGCGAGGTGTTGATGATGATCGCGTGCGGCGGCATCGTGGCCAGCGAACTCGCATTGACCACATGCTTCGTCTGCGGCGTCAGCGGCGCATGCAGCGACAGGAAGTCACTCCGCCGAAACAATTCCGCCTGGCTCACCATCTCGCACCCCGTCCCCCGGTCATCCCCCGAGGCCGAGTGAGCGATCACCTTCAGTCCCAGCCCCAGCGCCTTCTGCCGCAACAACTGCCCCGTCCGACCGAACCCCAACAGCCCCAGCGTCTGTCCCGAGATGCGGCGCAGCGGCTGCCCCGCGCGCAGGTCGTAGACGCCCCGCTTCGTCTGGAGGTAATGAAACGCCACATTCCGCGCCAGCCCCAGCAGCAACGCCAGTGCGTGGTCGACAACTTCCTCAATGCAGTAGTCCGGGATGTTGGTCACCAGAATCTTCTGCGAGGTCGCATACGCCACATCGATATTATCCAGCCCAATCCCCAGCCGGGCCACATGCCGACACCCCGGCGAGGCCGCGATGACCGGCTGCGTGACCTTCGCCCAGCAGGTCATGATCGCCTGGCAATCGGCTGCCAGGCGAGACAGCATCGCCTCGTCCCCCGCCGGAGCCTCGATCAACTCGATCCCCGCCTCCGCCAGGATGCCGCGTTCAATGGAATCATCCGCCCACGGACGGTCAGTCAGAAGAACTCGCTGGGTCATACCAGATCACTCACCACTCGTGCGAACTCGATGCTCCTGCCGCCGCAGCCACTGGTTTACTGGCTCTCCGGGCACAGAAGGGATGATAAGCAATCCGTCCCCAAAACTCGCGGCCCACCGAGCGAAATTCAGAACCGTTCCATTTGGTATCGAGGCGAATCTGAGGTGCGGTGGTCGCTGACATTCCAGGCGAGACACGTCTGGCTCAATCGGTTCCATCTCCGGTCTGGACACGGCTTGGCTTCCCTCTCCCTCGGGGTGAGGGGCGGGGGGCGTGTGAGGGCGTGTGTCAAGATCACGCCCGAAACTGCGCGAGTGCCCCGTCAAGGCATTGACCGAACATCCAGGGGGCTGAACGATCTGTCTGGCCGCTTCATTTCGGCTGCAGACCGAAATCAGACGCCACTGGACCGCCACCAGACATGAAAATCAAGGCGAGATTCAGATCCCATGGAGCAGGCAGGGCTGAGTATCGCCAATGGAGCGAATGCACACGTTCTTTAGAAATCGGCAAGCCCGTCACGTCCCCTCTTCCGCAGTTTTGGTATGATGGCGGGCTCGCCACCCTGGCCCCCTACGCATGCCCCACACCCTCGATATCCTCCCTGTTTCCCATCCCGTGGTCGGCACGATTCGCCCGCCGGGGTCGAAGAGCCTGACCAATCGGGCGTTGGTTTTGGCTGCGCTGGCGCAGGGGCCGTCCACGCTGACCGGGGTTCTCGACAGTGTGGATACGCAGGTGATGATTGAGAGCTTGCGGCGGCTGGGGCTGGCGATTGAGCAGGACTTGGCCGCCAAGACGATCTCACTGGTGGGGTGCGGGGGCGACATGACCGTACCGGGAACCGAGTTGTTTCTGGAGAATAGCGGGACGAGTATTCGGTTCCTGACGGCCATGTGCTGCCTCGGTCATGGACGGTTTCGGCTGGACGGGAACGCCCGCATGCGGGAGCGGCCGATTGCTCCACTGGTCACCGCGCTGCGCGAGGCGGGCGTGTCGATCGCCTGTGAACTTGACACCGATTGCCCCCCCGTCGTGATCGACGCGAAGGGGCTTCCCGGCGGACACTGGACAGTCGATGGCAATCTGTCGAGCCAATATCTCAGCGCCCTCCTGATGACCGCTCCGTGTGCCCAGTCCGATGTCACGCTCAGCGTGCGCGGGGAGTTGGTCTCGCGGCCCTATGTCGATATGACCATTGCCAACATGCGACAGTTCGGGGCCGAGGTCAGCGAGCCCCATCCGAATGTTTTTCGGATCAAGGCCCGTCCCTACCAAGGCTGCGAGTACGACATCGAGCCGGATGCCTCAGCTGCCAGTTACTTCTTCGCCCTGGCCGCGGTGACTGGCGGGGATATCACGGTGCAGGGGCTGACACGCGATGCCTTGCAGGGGGATGTGGCGTTCGTCGACGCCCTGTTTCGGATGGGGTGTCAGGTGATCTACGGCCCGACTTCGATCCGCGTGATTGGCGGACAGCTGAGCGGGATCGACATCGACATGAACGCCATCAGCGACACCGCTCAGACGCTGGCCTGCGTCGCTCCGTTTGCCAAGGGGCCGACGCGGATTCGCAATGTGGCTCACATGCGGCTCAAGGAGACCGACCGCGTCGCAGCCGTCGTCTCCGAGTTGCGAAAGCTGGGCCTCACCGTTGAGGAGCACGACGATGGGATGACGATTCACCCCGGCCCGCTGCACGGCGGCACGGTCGCCACCTATGACGATCACCGCATGGCGATGAGCTTTTCACTGCTCGGACTCAGGCAGCCGGGGATCGTGATCGCCGATCCCGGATGTACGGCGAAGACCTATCCCGAATACTTCACCGATCTCGAAACTCTGTGTCAGGCGGCCCGATGAACCGATTCGATTCACGAGGGCGACGACCCGGGCGTCCGGCACCCGACAGCGGCGGACCCTCGCGCGGGGAGCGTCCGCCGTTTCGCCCTCAGCAGCCTCCGACCCATGACCGATTTGCGGACGCGCGCGGGATCACGTTCGAGGCTCTGGGCACCTTCGAGAACCGCCGGGCCTTCGTCTCTGATGCCCTCGAACAACTCTTCTACGAGCGCAGCGTCCTGCCGTCCGATAAGGGGCTGGCGACCGAGATGTCATACGGGATCGCCCGGCGATTGGCGACGATTGACGCCATCCTGTTGACCGCGTGCGACCGCCCGCGCGAGATGGTGCAAGAGGGGCTGTGGCGGTTGATGCGGATTGGGACGTACCAATTGGCGTGGCTGCAATCGATCCCGGCACACGCGGCGATTCATGAGACAGTGGAACTGGCGCATCGACTGGGCCAGTCGGGTTGGGCGGGGTTCCTGAATGCGGTGTTGCGAAGGTTGCAACGAGACATCCTGCCGATCGACCAGGCCGGTTGGTCGAGCCAGCGAACCATCGAAGAGCTGGTCGCGAACCCCGACCCGTGCTGGCTGCCGATCCGTGAGGCGGCGTCTGACCCCGAGCCGGTCAGCGATCAGCCAGAATCCACGAACGCCCAGGGGTTGCAACCCCTGGGCGTTCCGGACTCCCAACCCCTCCTCCTCGACGGCCTGCAACTCCGCCAGCCGGTGTTCCCCGACCCGCATCGGTTTCGCGCCGCTCACTGGGCGGCGGCGTTCAGTTATCCCGAGTGGATGATTGACGATTGGTGTCAGCAATTCGGTGAGGTCGAGGCTCTCGACCGGGCGAGTTGGTTCAACTCGACGGGGCGGATGTGCCTGCGGGTGAACCTCTGGAAGACCACGCGCGAGGCGGTCATGGCAGCCCTCGAACAGGCCAACATCGCAGCCACTCCCGGTCGGTTGCCGGAGTCGATCCTCTTGGCCAACCCGATCCCGGTGGACCACTTGCCGGGGTTCTGGGAGGGACTGGTCAGCATTCAAGACGAGTCGGCCATGGCCGCTGCGGTCTTACTCGCACCCCAGCCGGGGTGGCGCGTGCTGGATCTGTGCGCCGCTCCGGGGGGGAAGACGGCTCACATGGCGGAGCAGATGCGGAATGAGGGGCAGATCATCGCCTGCGACGCGACTGCGGAACGGCTACCGTTGATCTCGCAGAACTGCGACCGCTTGGGGATCGAGATCGTCAAGACATTCGAGGTCCGCATGGATGGGACCGATACACCCGACGGACCGTTCGACGCGGTGCTGGTCGATGTTCCGTGCTCGAACACCGGCGTCCTGGGCAAGCGTCCGGAGGTTCGCTGGCGGTTCGTGCCGGGGGAACTCCGCGAGTTGATCCCGATCCAGATGCGGCTGCTCAAGACCGCTCTTGATCGAGTACGAGCGGGCGGACGAGTCGTGTACTCCACCTGTAGCAGCGACCCGCGTGAGAACGAGCAGGTGATCCGCGAGGTGCTTGCTCACTACCCGCAGTGCGAGCTGCGCGAACAGCGGCAGCATGTGCCGGGCCATCCGGTGGATGGCGGGTTTGCGGGGCTGATCGTCAAACGGCACTCCCCGTAGCTGCGTTCGCCAGAACGCGGGATTTTCATCCGGCTCACGATGGATGCCGGTCACCTCTGGGATCCTCACGTGCTGGCGAATGTAGCGACCGTTCTACCGCATCTTGTACTTCTGCTTCGTGAAGTCGTTGTCGGTCAGCTGGGTGTTGATTTCGAGGCCAGTGTAGGAGTAGTGTTCGATCAGGCTGTCCTCGTCTTCGGTGGCGGGGGCCTGGCCGAGGATCCAAGTGTAGTTCCGGACACAGACGGGGACCGACAACTCTTTATCGATCAGGATCAGCGATTTGTAGTAGTCGGTGTTGACGGTGGGGCTGTCGTAGGTGAGCGTGGTCAGGAAGCATGGGCGGTTGTCGAACGACTCCCCATCCCGCATTTCGCTGGTGACTCCGGTGGCGAGTTTCAGATCGCTCTCGTGGTGGCCCAGAATGATCTTGGTCAGTTCCAGCAGTCCCGCACAGGTGGCCGGATAGCGGGACTCGGCCATGATCCGAGGATCATTCGGAACCATGGCGATGGCTCCCGTCAGCCGTCCGGTGACTCCGCCCAACTGGATCAGAACCTTGTCTTCGTTCAGTCCCTGCGAGAAGATTAACTGGCGTCCACGGTCCCCTTCGGTCCACTTGATATAGAGGCTGAACGGTTCGTGTCGGACCTTGAGATTCATGGTCTGAGCGTCGATGAGTGCGCCGTCGATACGTTCCTGCCGCCGGAACTGGGCGGAGTAGTCAGGCGTCTTTTCGAGGATGGCCTGGCCCTGCTGAAGCCGGAATTGACTGGCCTTCAGTGCCCAGCGTCCGGTCAGCACGGTTCCCTCGGGGGAGGGGATCTCCTCTTTCACCGTTTCGGGGCCAGACGGAGTCACCGGTGAGGTGGAAGGAGTGGTGACGACCGGGGTCAGTCCCGAACTGGCGGTCTGGCTCTCCAGAGGCGTGGGGACCGGCAGCGCGACCGGTGACTTCGGTGGCTGTGGAGTGATCGAGATCGGAATCAGCGGGCCGCGACGAATCGACGCGATCGGATCGATGCCGCACGCCTCGGGGTCCGTGTTCCAATGAAAGAATCCGAACGTGAACAGCACGATCAGAAATGCGTAGGTGTTTCGGCGATTATCGCCGGTCGGTTGATAGAGACACAGGGACCGCAGCATAAGCTGGTTCCACCAGAACTGGAGAGGGGGTGCAGAGAGGGCACACGGTTCAGCATCGGTTCGCCACCCCTCAGATTCGGAAAGTTCCTGTTCACCATCCTGCGTTCCTTGCCGGAGGCGAATCAGCGCACTTCGGCAAGCTTTTCGAACGTGATGCGATCGCTGTGGCAGTCCCCTTCGGAAGGGTCAACCGGACCAGCCCATTGAGACTGATCGTCGCCGTGGACCTCTTCGGGGGCAGTACATTCGGAAAAGTCCGCGAAGACACACTGTTCGTGTCAAGTGGAACAATCCCTAGAACCGATTGTGAAGTCAGAGACCAACTTTCTGTGAGGATGCGCGGATCGCATCCGGAAGTTGGCTCGCGGTGGGCAAGACCCATCGCGACGAGTTGCCAAGGAGTGGGTGATGCGAAAGTATCTGTGGGCATTGGCTCTCTGCGGAGCTGCCGGAATGGCTGTTCCGAGCTGGGCCCAAGAGCGTTCGAAGTCACTGTTTGGTTTGGGGCGTTCCAAGCCAGCGGCGACTCCCTCCGAGAAGTCTGAGAAGACCGCCAAGCCCACCAAGCCCACCAAGCTCAAGAACTACAGTGAGCTGTTTGGCGATGAGGAACAGTCCAAATCCGCTCCGAATGCCAAGGCTCCCTCTCCGGCAGCCGTCCAGAAGATGATGTCCGATTCAGATGGCGTGCCTGCGTCGACTGACGGGGCTGAGCCGATCAGTCGCCCCGCCCAGGAGACGGTCCAGGCACCCGCAACCACGCGGACCTTGGCGGCCAAAAAGGCTCCGATCCCGACGAAGACTTCGCTCCTCAATGATGACGAATATGAAGCCATTGATGAGATTGAAGAACTCAAAGAGGAGGCCGAGGAGCCAGTTCCCGTGACGGCCAAAACCGCACCTCCGAAGCCGACTGCGCCCCTCCGGCCCGCTCCACCTGCCGAAGCCCGAGTCATCGTCCGTCGGTCGGTGACCGCTAAACCACCGGCCAAGACCGCTTCGACCGGCGCGCCCGCCTGGGCGACCGAGTCGGGTGAAGAGGATGTCGCCGCCGCTGACTTCGCGCCGAAGCCCGCCAAGACACTCGCTCCAGCGGTGAAGCCACTCCCAGCGGCCAAGCCGGTCCGCACGGAAGTTCCTGCCGTGGCACGCCAGACCACGAAGCCACCCGCTGTTCGGACTCCAGTGGTTGTTCGCACACCCACCGTCAAGCCACCGGCGGCTAGGGCGACCAGCACCCGACTCACCACTCCGATCCAGGTGGGGGTGGACACTGAAGAGTTCGCTGCCTCGGACACGATCACCCCAGCCTCCGCTTCGGTCCCCGCTGCCGCTCCGACACCGGCCCGAAGCCGAGTGACCATCTCCCGACCCGCTCCACGAACCGCTGAGATACCTGCCCCTGCGGCTGTCGACACTCCCGCTCTGGCCTCCTCGTATGCGGCCCCGATCGCGAAGTCCACTAGCAAAGTGACTCAATCTCCGACCGTCACCGTCGAATGGCGTTCGACCGGTGCCGTCACCGTCGGTCAGGAATCGACCTGCGATCTGGTGGTCAAGAACTCCGGTTCGGCCACCGCTCAGGATGTCGAAGTCGAAGCCAGCTTCCCCGCCAACGTGCGGTTGGTCAGTGCGAATCCGAAGCCCGAATCGGCCACGGAACTCGTGTGGGAGTTCGACGAGATCGCCGCCGGAGAAGAGAAGATCGTCCAAGTCAAATTCATCCCGGTCGAACGGGGTGAGGTGGCCGCTGCGGCAAACGTGCGGTTCACCGGAGCCGCTTCGACCAGCTTCGCTGTCACCGAGCCGCTGCTGTCGATTCGACTCGAAGGCTCCTCGGAAGTCATGGTCGGCGAGAATGCCTCGCAGACCCTGATGATCAGCAACCCCGGAACCGGGACCGCCGCCAACGTCAAAGTCGAAGCACTCATCCCCGCCGGTCTGGAACATGCTCGCGGCGAGAAGCTCTCCATGGACTTGGGGAACCTCGCCCCCGGTGAGAACCGTCCGATCCGGCTGGCACTGACCGCTGTGGCGGGCGGACGACAAGTCATCGAAGTTCATGCCACGGCTGACAATGGACTGGTCCAGTCCGCTGCCTCGGAAATCACCGTCATCGCTCCGAGCCTCGCCGCCTCGATCGAAGGTCCGAGCCTGCGATATCTCGGACGCCACGCCACTTATACGCTGCACGTCAAGAACGACGGGGCCGCTGGGACAGACAATGTCCGCGTGATGCACAAAGTTCCGGACGGTTTCGAGTTCGTCTCGGCAGAACGCGGTGCCCAGTACGATCCTCAGAACCGGATGCTGAACTGGTTTGTGGGTCGGTTGGATCGCGGTGAAGCAGCCCAGGTCGCGGTGGTTCTCAATGCCAAGTCGACGGGTGAGTTCACTCACTTCGTGCGAGCCACCTCGGAGCATGGAGCCATCAGCGACACCGAAGTCACGACCCGCATCGAAGGGGCCGCCTCGCTGGTGATCGATGTGCTGGACCTCGACGATCCAGTCGAAGTCGGTGTCGAGACGGCTTACGAAATCCGCGTGAAGAACGAAGGCACCGCCCCCGCTCAGAATGTCGGCCTGACCTGCGAACTGCCCGCCGGGATGGAGTTCCTGACCGCCAGCGGCTCATCGAGCCACGCCAACGACAACGAACTGGTGGTGTTCCAACCCGTGGCCGATGTGCCAGCGGGCAAGACGCTGACCTACACGGTGAAGGTCAAGGGCACGCTCTCCGGCAACATGCGATTCCGCACGAAGGTGTCGAGCGACTCGCTGGCCGAACCGCTGGCCTCGGAAGAGATGACCAAGATCTACGGCGAGTGATCATCGTGGGATAGGCGACCAGCCTGTCATTGTCTCTCGCTTCAATTCGAGTCTCCCACCACACCGCACGATTTTCGTGCGGTGTGTTTTTTTGATTGTCGGCGATCTCAGCAAACGACGTATCATCCATCACACGACCTCTTCACGGAATCGCGAATGATGAATCCATTCGTCGCCCACCTATTCAGTGGTCAGGTTCTGTTCACTGGACTGGCTCTGATGATCGGTTTGATCTTCGCTCACGATTGGGTGATCTCGCCTCGGTGGCGGCACCTGACAATGGCCTTAGTCTGGATGACTGGGATCGTCGCCATCAGCACTGCGGCGGCTCATTGGTGGGCCATGTGCCTATTGATTGCAGCCATGGGAATCTGGTCGGGCCGAACGTGGCTCGCGGCTCACCAGATTCCGCGCGAGGTGAGCTACGCCCTGCCGATCACAGTCTCGATCACACTCATGGCATTTGACCTCTCCTGGACGCTACGACCCACGGTCCCGCGATGTCGCGAACGATCTGTGGTGGTTCTGGGTGACTCACTCTCAGCGGGACTTGGAGAAGACGAAGGCACCCCGTGGCCCATCCAACTGCGGGACTTACATCACGTGAAGGTCTACAACTTATCGGAGGCTGGCGCGACGACGCAGGATGCCCTGCGACAGATCATGACGACTGACCATTTTTCAGGTCTGGTCGTGGTGGAACTGGGCGGGAACGATCTACTCGGCGGTCGCTCATGCCGGGAGTTCGAGAAGAACCTGGACGGAATTCTGGTGTACCTGCATGACCATCAGCGAACGGTGGTCATGCTCGAACTCCCCCTCCTGCCAGGCAAGAACCAATGGGGCGTCGTGCAGCGCAAGCTGGCCCGACGGCATGGATGCTTTCTGATCCCCAAGCGGCTGCTGGTGGATGTTTTCGCGGCGTCTGGATCGACGGTCGATACGCTGCATCTGACTGAGTCGGGGCATCAGCGGCTGGCGGAAATGATCTGGAGCGTCATCGGCCCGGCATTTCCTTCGCAGTGACACCATGAACCACGGCTCGGAGCCGTTGGATTACGTTGCCAGACATCGTGCTCCCCCCTTCGCGAAATATCCGCACTTTCGAGGATGACGAAAGCCCGTGGGGCGATTAGTATGATGGACACGAGATCACCATCACGGGGTGTGGTGGCACAGCGGAGTCCCTGATGCGGGCGCTCAGATGGCCAGCCGTTGGTTTGTACATGACCGGGGAGAGGAGTCACTCGCGTTTGGCGAGATGGTGTCGCTTGCGCGCGGTGGCAGCCTCGCCGAAGAGGATCTAGTTAGGGCCGATTGGGAGCCGGAATGGCGACCCGCTCACACGGTGGTGGGGTTGTTCTATCGGGTCCGCCGTGCCGAGCTAGAAACGGTAGTGGAAACGCAGCCCACGACTCCTCCGCAAGACGGCACCGAATCCGGGTTCTCGTTCGACGACCTCGCCGCCAACCTGTCTCTCGAATCGGCCGACGAGTCCGTTCAGGCTCCCACAGCTGACCCGCGCTGGATGCAGCGTTATCGAGAGGTATCCGAACAGCGGGCCGCCGAGGCCGCACTGGCCACTCCCGTTCAGGCCGAGGGGCCATCGTCGATGCAGTTGCTGGCCGATGCGGCCGTCGCCGCCCAGGAGCGGCGTTCGGCGTTTCGAGATCGAATGACCCTCTGGCAGGGCCGCTGGAACCGGGCCCGAGAGTTCGTCGGTTCGCCCGTGGTGTTTCGGCTGGCCAGTGCGGTGTTTGTCGCGACGTTGGTGAGTGGCGGCATGGCCTCATGGTCGCGGCAGGCGGCGTTGCGGTTTCCGAAGCCCGGCATGCCTGATCGGTATGTGGTGCCGGGTGTGGGAGACTGCACTCCGAAAGAGTTCAGCGTCGTGCTGGTGGAGTTGGCTCTGGCGACTGCCGTGCTGGGGTATCTCGGCGCGAAGCAGGTCGAAGCCTGGGCGGATGCGAAGTGATGTGGTCGACGGCGACGGTTCAACGGCCAGGGAGTGATTTGTGACGCGTCAGCAGCAGGGCATCCCGGTGTGTCGTCTTTCGCTCCGCGAAAGTACGTACTTTCGCAGAGCGAAAGGCGACACTCTCCACTCCCCGTGGCGGGCGGGGTTCACGGTCATCGAACTGCTCGTCTCGCTGGCGATCATTGGGATTCTGATGGCGTTGCTGCTGCCCGCCGTGTCGAGCGCCCGCGAGACGGCCCGCAAGACGCAGTGCATGTCGAACATGCGGAACCTGGCCATCGCCATGACCTCATTCGACACCGCCCTGAATCGCCTCCCCGCATCCGGGAACTGGAGCCATGACGCCCAGCTGAACTCGTTTCCGCACAGCACGTGGGCGGTCCACATTCTCCCGTACATCGAACAGTCGGCAGTCTACAACCACTGGGATTTCGACAAGCCGATGGACGACCCGGTCAACGACCCACTGGCCCGGTCGCAGATTCCGGTCTACCAGTGCCCCTCGGACATCTCGCTGTTGGGGCGGGGCGACCTGAGCTACGCCGTCAATGGCGGGATCGGTTACTCGACGCGGCACAGTTCAGGCACGCGCGATGTCCCGGTCGATACCGAGAATCGTTCGCTCGATCTCAACGGCGACGGTATCTTTCCACACATCACCACACAGACCGGAGCCTCCCCCAGTGATCGCGATCTGTTCAAACGCATGGGGATGTTCTTCATGGAGACCTGGAACACCGACATCACCAAGCGGCACCATCAGCTGGCCGATGTGAGCGATGGCCAGTCTCAGACGATCATGCTGGCCGAGAACGTGCGCGTCGGGGCCGACCCCACTTATGCCCGAGGTGGATTCGCCAATACCGACCCGCTGCGCTGTGCGTTTTACCTCGTCGACCCCTGCCAGAATCAGAGTTGCGGGCCGGGGATGGTCGATTACAGTCTCTCCAATTCCGGGGATGCCCGCATCAACAGCGGACTCACCAAACCCGAGGGTGAGTCCCCCATCCCCAACAGCTTTCACACTGGCGGGGCCATGATCGCTCTCGCCGACGGCAGCGTGCGGATGATTCCGGAAACCATCGACGGACCGGTCTACGCCGCACTGCTCTCCCCGCAAGGGGCGCAGCTACAAGGTTTCCCACTTCAACAGGTGCTGGTCGGCAATGAGTTCTAATCTGTCGGCAGCCGTTGTGGGTCCACTCCTCAATTCGTCGCCTGAGTCCACTCGCCTGATGTGGCGGTATTGGCTTGCGTGGGGTGCAGTCTTCGTGATCGCAGTCGTGCTGCGTATTCACCAGCTGCATGAAGTCTCGGCCTGGTACGACGAGGCGGCGACCTGGAAGACCATCCAGTTCTCGTGGTCGGAGATGTTTCAGTCGATCCAGATGAATGTCCATCCGCCGGTGTACTATGTGATCCTCAAGCTGTGGGCGGGAGTGTTTGGGTATTCGCCGGATTCGCTGCGAGTCTTCAGCGTTCTGTGCGGTGTGATCACGGTGGGCGTGGTCGGCTGTTTGGTCCGCGAGGCCACCGACTCGGAGTCAGAACCTAGTCGAGCGAAGTGGTTCCCGCTGCTGGCAGCCGCCCTCTACGCCATCAACCCGATTGCCATCGAGCAGTCTCAGCAAGCCCGCATGTACACGCTGGGGATTCTGTTCGCCGCGCTGCTGGGGTGGGGCACGTTGCGTGTCCTCAAGTCTCCACTCCAGTGGTCGGGCTGGGTGTTGGTGATCCTGTTTGGCAACCTGTTGCCACTGACTCATTATTACGGACTCTTCACATCACTCGTGGCGGCCATCGCGATCGGGGTCAGGATGGGGGCGGTGTGGCATGAGACCTCGCCTGAAGTTCGCAACGCCGCCTGGGCCCGGTTCGGCACGGCCATCGCGGTCACGCTGCCGGTATGGTTGTTCTGGGGACCGGTCTTCTGGGCGCAGCACTCGCGAGTGCAGACCGCCTACTGGATTCAACCGTTCACCTGGAGCGAGCCGATTGTCTTCGGTGCGGAGTGGGTCTCATCTCCTTGGATCCGCGACTGGGGCTGGTTCTTCAGCGTCCAGTTATTCGTCATCGGCATCGCGGGAGTGGTGTTCATCGCCTTGTCAGCCCGCCCCGCCCGCTGGGTTCTCGCCGGGTTCGCGCTGGCACCGCCGCTACTCAGCACGCTCTACAGCCTGGCCTCGCGGAATCTGCTGCAAGGCCGGTACTGGAGCTTCGCACATCTCTTCTTCCTCGTCGGTCTGGTGATCGCCGTGGCAGGGCTCTCGCACATCGGGGTGCGGCGTGGATTGGCCGCAGTGCTGATTGGCTGGAGTCTGTTCTGGGTCGTCCATGATCGCGGGCATCGCAATCTGATGGCCGAACAATGGGGCCTGCGCGGGGCCGGAGAGACGCTGAAGATTGTGAGGCTGCCCGGTGAACCGGTGCTCGTGGCGTCGCCCTATTATCACCCCAGCATGCAGTGGTATCAGGACTCACCCGACCGGATCTACGTGCCCGCGCTGGGGCCGTTCTACTCGAACAACTTTCCGGGGGAAGCCATCTTGCGGAAGGACGAAGTGCTGCCGCTGGCCGCGACCCTGGCGGATAACTCTCATCGGCTGTGGATCCTGGTCGACAGCTTCCACAACCACCAGATCGATGACTCGACGAAGTTCCCGCTGCCTGCGGAGTGGCACCTGGTGAAGACCTTCCCGTTCTACGAGGGCAACCGCCTGCCCTCGAGCCTGGAGCTACGCGAGTACGTGCGGCACTGGCCGACTCCTCCGCCCGTCCCGTTGACTCGACCCGCGGGCGACTGAGGCCAGTCAGCCGACAATTACCTGCCGGGAGAGTCGCCTTTCGCTCCGCGAAAGGCCGTTCTTTCGCGGAGCGAAAGACGACTCTCATTGTATGACCACGACTTAGTTGGTCGGATGACCGACGGGAGCGACGCGCACCGCACAGGCTTTGTACGCGGGTTGCTTCGAGTAGGGGTCGAACACGGCGTCGGTGAGACGATTCGTCCCCGCATAGTGCATCGGCAGGAACACCTGTCCGGTGGGGACGGTGGCGGTGAGGATCGCGGTGGCCTGGATGTGGCCGCGACGGGAGGTGATCTCCAACATGTCATGTGGGGCGATGCCGAGGGCGCGGGCGTCCACCGGATTGATCTCCAGGTAAATCGACTCCGGGTAGAGCTTTCGCAACACAGCGGACTTCGAAGTCCGCGTCTGCGTGTGCCATTGCGACGCGGTCCCGCGCCCGGTGAGTAGCAACAGCGGATACTGGTCGGTCGTCGGTTCCGGAAGATCGCGCGGGGCCTCGAACAAAAACTTGGCCCGGCCATCGGAGTGGTAGTAGCGACCGTCTTCGAACAAGCGGCGTTCGGAGGAAAGTTGGGATACGAGAGGCGAGAGATGAGAGCCAGAGGCCGGGGGAAATCCGAATGGGGGGCCAGCGACTGTTGAATTGGCGACAGCGATCTCCTCCTCCTCTGGCTCTCGTCTCTCGTCTCTCCCCTCTCGTCTCTTCACCGGCCACTGCACCCCGCCCGCGGCATCGATCTCCGCATAGCTCCCCAGACCGGTCATGTCGCACGGCTGGCCTGCGGAGAGTTCCTGGAGAATCCGAAACACCGCCTGGGGATCGGTCCACTCGCTGAACATCTCGCCGCAGCCCCACGACTCGGCAATCAGCCGGAAGATCGAGAAGTCCGAGAGAGCCTGCCCCGGGGCGCGAGCCACTTTGCGGACGACGCCGACTCGCCGTTCCGAGTTAATGAACGTCCCATCCTTCTCGCCCCACCCGGCTGCGGGGAGGACGAGGTCGGCCATCTGGGCAGTCTCGGTGGTGGAGTACATGTCCTGCACGACGAGGAAGTCGAGCCGGTCGAGAACATCGCGGGCGAAGTCCTGGTTGATCCACGAGTGAGCAGTATTGGTGCAGACGACCCACAGCCCCTTGATCTGGCCCTTGAGGATGCCATCCAGGATCTCGTGGTAGGTCCAACTCGGTTGCTGGGTGACCTTGGCTTCGTCGATCTTGAGGATCGAGGCCACGTGCGCCCGGTCCTCGGGCTTGGTGAAGTCGCGACCGCCCAGCAAATTACTGGTGTTGCTGAAGATCCGCGATCCCATCGCGTTGCACTGACCGGTGATCGAGTTGGCCCCCGTCCCCGGCCTCCCCATGTTGCCGGTCATGAGGGCGAGATTGATGATCGCCTGGGCGGTGCGGACCCCTTGATGACTTTGGTTGACCCCCATCGTCCACCAAAACGAGACCCGCTGGCCGTGGTGAATCCGCAGCACGAGGTCTTCAATCAGACTCGCGCTCAACCCCGTCTCGGTCGACACCACATCGAGCGTGAACGGCTCCACGAACTCGGCGAACGCCTCGTACCCGCTGGTGTGGGCCTCGATATATTTGCGGTCGATCCAGCCGCGATGGATCAGCTCCCGGGCTACGCCGTACAGCAGCGTTTGGTCCGACTTCGGATAGGCGGGCAGGTGCAACGTGGCGGCCATCGCCGTCTCGGTCCGGCGGGGATCGATGACGATGATCTGCGGTTTGTGCGGGTTGCGCATCACCCGCTCCCACATGATCGGGTGAGCAATGCACAGGTTGCTACCGATCAGAATGATCGTGTCCGACTCCTCGAAATCGGCATAGGTATACGGCGGGGCATCGAACCCGAACGACTGCTTATACGCCACAGCTGAGGTGGCCATGCACTGCCGGGTGTTGCCATCGCCGTGCCGCATCCCCATGCCGAACTTGGCGAGTGTGCCGAGGAAGGCGAGTTCCTCGGTGGTCATCTGCCCGGTGCCGAGGAACGCCACACTCTCGGGGCCGTGCTGGGCTTGGATGGCCTTGAACTTGCTCGTAAAGGTCGCCAGCGCGACCTCCCACTCGACGGGGACCAGTTTGCCGTGCGGCTCGCGGAGCAGTGGCCTCGCAGCACGATCCGGAGCGTTGAGAACAGTCAGGGCCTCCCACCCCTTGGGGCAGGCCATGCCGAGATTGACTGGGTATTCGGTGCGTGGCGTGAGACTCACCGCCTCGCCTTCCCGCATATGAACATTCAGCCCACAGCCGGTCGAGCAGTACCCGCACACAATCGAGATGATCGCATCGGGAGCCACGCGATCCGGCACCTGCCCGAGACCGAACGCGCCCGGTGTAAGCAACAGCTCGCGAGTGAGGGGGCCGGTGGTTTGGTGGAGGATGGACATGGGGGAGGATCGTTGAGGGGCGTAGCAGAAGTCGTAAGACTTCTGCCGAGTGGCAAGTCACGAGGCGGACGGCAGAAGTCTGACGACTTCTGCTACGTTCAACTTCTCACCGCCCCTGGCATGCGGGGCGAGGCGACGGCGGCGAAGTACAAGTACCTCTCCAGCAGTTCACCAATGACTAACAGGATGAGCGAGGTGGTGACGAGCAGCGGGGAGGACGTGCCTTCTCCGGACCACGCCAACAACGGCAGGACCACACCGCCGACGATGCCGAATAGGTTCCGGCCCAGGGCGATCCGGGCCAGCGGGCCGACATGCAGCCGGGCGGAGCGACCGAGTGTGGTCACGTGCGGTGAGAGCAGGTAGCGGTACAGCACTGCCTCGCTCAGGAGTTTGAAGACGGCCACTCCGACGACGACCTTGGCGAGGACCAGCGACAGCGGGAACGCGCGGCCCACATCCCCTCCACTCCAGGCGACCGCCACCCAGAACGTGGCTGCTCCCAGCAGGATCGTTGTCAGACTAAAGCGGTTGAACGTCCGGTCGAACCGCCAGAACTCGCGCCGCGTGACGGCGTAGATCATCACCGAGCAGAACACGCCGATGAGGCCGCTGGCCACGACCGACCAACCGACGAGTGATGTCTGCGACACCAGCCACGCAGGAAGCCTGCCTCGGAACATCACCAGCCCGACATAGAGGATCGCCGCATTCGCAAACGCCCCGAAGACCACGATCTCGCGGCTGAGCCACGAGTGCCGCAACCCGATCACCGCGCGAAAGGCGTACAGCGGCCGACCCAGATGGAATGTACTCGCTGCCAGGGCCAGCAAGCCAAACACGAGGGCGATCCCCGCATGGATCGGCAACAGCGACGTGAGTTCTTCGGCTCCCAGATATTGCGACGCGATCTGCCCAGCTGTGAAGGCACCGACCGACAACTGGGTCAGCACGAGCATCAGAATCAGCGGCCAGTGGGGGTGTTGCGGCGCGGTTTGGTGATAGTCGGCGGGGAGCGTGTTGCGGGGGAACGCGCTGCTCGATTTGTAGTGCGTGGTCGGGTGGGTGAGGTGTGGGTCGGGAGCCGCTGGGAGGAACTGACCGACCTCGCAATCCTCAATGACCTGGGCGATGTCGACGATGCGAATGGCGATCGCCTGATGCGGACAGGCTTGCACACACGCCGGTGCCTCACCGACCGCCAGCCGGTTCGAGCACATGTCGCACTTGCGAACGATCCCCTTCCCGGCGTGGTACTTTGGCACCTCATACGGACAGGCCAGCGTGCAATACTGACACCCGATGCACTGGTCGTCGAGATGCTTCACGATGCCCGTCACGGGGTCTTTCACATACGCATCGACCGGGCAACCGCTCATGCAGGCTGGTTCGAGACAGTGATGACACGCCGTCGTCACATGCTGCATCAGTGGGTTAGCAGCGGTCCCTCCGACCAGCAGTCCGACATCGCGCCACGTCTCGTCGTCATCGAGACCATTGAGGGTGTGGCAAGCTGTGACGCAGGCTTTGCATCCCGAGCAGCGATCAAGGTCGACTTCAAACGCATACTGCTGCCCCGGCCCGGGCGGCGTGGCCGGGAGCAGCGATTCGTAGTACCGGGCCTGGAGTGGTGTCGTGGTCCGCGCATGATCGATCGCGAATTGCTCGACAGCGGTCAGTTGCTGTTGGTCTTCGAGCAAGTACGCCAGCAACGACGGTGCCGGGGCCTTGACCCCACACGCCCGTGGCGAGGTATCGAGAATCGGCAGTTCGAGGGAACCCTTATACACGGGTGCCCCCGAAGAGAGATTCACCACGGAGACACGGAGGGATCGAACCACGGAACACACGGAACACACGGAAAAAAGAGGACAGGCATGGAAGTCGGTCCGCGACATCACATGGCCACCCTGGATTGTGCCCAGCCGATCTCCAGGCAAAGCCCCCTGAGTCCGAACGACTTCCTCTGCTCTGCTGTTCCATGTGTTCCGTGGTTCTACACTTCTTCACCGCTCCGTGCCTCCGTGTCTCCGTGGTGAGTTCCTCCTCGTATCGGATTTCGAATCTCGTGCCTTGGGTTTCCATGATTACCCTCCACACGCTGTCGCCAACTTGCACCCGACCTCGGTGCCGATGGTTTGCTCCAGCACTTCGGCGGCCGGAAGTTGCAACAACACCTTGTGGCCATCGACGCGCACCGGGAAGGTTTGGATGTGGTACTCCTCGTTCTGGAGCGACCGGCCATCGTTGAGCGAGAACGTCTTCTTGTGCAGCGGGCAGGCGACCTTCGGTTCGCCCTGGTGGTCGCCGATGATGCCGCGACCGAGGACGAACGCCTTCTTGTGCGGGCACATGTTCTGGCTGGCGTACCACTCGCCCCGGCTGGTGAAGTTGAACACGGCGATCTGCACCCCGCCGTACTTGATCGTCGCTCCGCCGTCGATCGGGAAGTCGCTCACCGACCCGACCTGGACCCAGCGGAGATCCTCCTCGGCGGGCGGCGGGATCTCCTGAGCCACCTTTTCGAGGTGGTAGAACTGCTGGAGCGAGACGACCTCGCTGGGCCAGTCGGCGGGGCGGCTCTGCTCGCGCTGCGCGATGAACTCGATGCACGGCTCCGTCTCGTCGGTGTTGACGAACTGCTCGAACCGCTTCCGCTTCTCCGGGTCGTTGACGACTGTGGCCCATTCGCACTGATACGTGTCGACGAGGTGTTGCAGCATCGCGTCCAGTTCCGCTGCCAGCCCGAGCTTGTCGTGGATCACCACATCCTGCACATGC
>JAYTWO010000111.1:0-3346 GCA_043743415.1 Planctomycetota bacterium | reverse complement strand
CGCGAGCGAGTGACATGGGCCGGGGGCGACTGGCTGCCCATGTGGACTCGTTCTGGCGGGCCAGACACAGCGGGGACGGGCCAATGTGCCCGTCCTACGGGGCGCTGGCCCGCCCGCCAAGCCACCGCGAAAAGCCTCTCCCCAGCTGCATGAAATTTGCGCAGCGTGAACACAATTCGCGGATTAGTAGTACAGGGAGATGTCGCTTTTGCTCCCCCTCGCTGACGCGTCGGGTTGCTAAAGTCAGTGCCATTGGGGCACCAGCCCGCCGAGAGTGGAACGGCTCACTTCGGGAAGATCCGCGCAGGCCACTCAAACTGCTCGGGCGGCAAGAGAGCGGTCAGGTGGGTGGCGACCAAGGCTCGACCGGCGGTGAGGACTTCGATCGTCGTCTCCGGCAACTGCTCCAGCTTGACCCGCTGCATGACCTGGTTGAGTCGCCGCCGCAGTTTGGCCGAGTCGCGATAGTCTCGCAGGAATCCCTCGGCGATGAACAGCGGGATAAACTCGGACAAGAGGTCGGTCGTGTCGCGGGCACTGGCGTTAACGACCTGCTGCACCACGTGGGGGTCGATGGACTGTAACGACCGATAGTACCCCTCCAAATGCAAGGGGTACCGCTCGGAAAGCTCAGCGTCAATCAATAGCTCCGTGACGATGTGCCCCAGGAACCCACAGAGGAACGTGTCCCCCGGCAGAGCCGCGCGAAACAGTCCGGCCATGCGCCCGGTGATGTCGCTGAACCCGAGCGTCGTATGGAACCAGTCATCGTCGGAGAGATGCTGGAGGATTCCCCGCGCGACCTCCCGCTCGGGCGACCCCTCGGGCCAATTCGGCAGCAGCGGTTCGATTCGCTTCGACCGCATCCGCACCCGGCGATCAACCACCGACAACCAGTCGGGCACAGCTGTGCCGGCCATGAAGTAGGGGCGATCGAGGAAACGGATGCCGTGGGCGAGGTAGTTCACGCTAGTTCCCGCCGAGGTTCTCCTTGGCGAACTTGGCGAACACAGCTCCCATGCTGGTCAGCACGCCTTCGCCGAGCTTGGTCTCGCTGTCGAGGGCTCCGTTGACGAGCTTTATCTGCATCGTCACCAGATCGTCGGTGCCGAGCATGGCGTCGATGGCGGTCTGCTCCCAATCGAAATTCTGGAGAGTGCTGAGCTTGTCATTCTTTTCATCGGAGGCAGGCTTCTTGGGCTTTTCGGTTGCGGGAACTTTCGGTTCCGGCGTCCCCTTTTTCAGTCCATTGCCTTGCAGGAGACGGAGCAGATCAAAGTCCTTCTCGGCCAGGAACGCATGGGTCACTGCCAGGCTCTCGCGGGCGTGGAATCGCACGTCGACGAACGCTTCCGGGGCCTTCTTCTCACCGGTGGTCGCCTGCTCGGAGAGCTTCTTGAGCACGTCCAGACTGCCCACCCCGGTGGCGAATCCCACGAAGTCGGGACCGGTGGCGACGTAGACCGTCCCATCGCCGCCGTAGAAATCGAGCATCACTTTGGGGGCGTTATTCACGGTAAAGGAGTGGTACTTGAATTCTCCGATCGTCTCGATGTTGACCTTGCTGGACCAGCCGGTCCGGACCTTGCCGAGATGACCGACGAGGGTCTCCATCGATCCTCGAATATCCGCCGAACGCATCCCCAGAACGAAGGTGTGGAGCTTGCCTTCCGAGGGAGCGATGTCCACGAACATGTCGACCACACCCAACTCCAGGCCCTTGTTCAGAGCCTCCAGTCCCGCGTCTGCCACTCCGATGCGGGCGGCCTTTTCTTCCGGCTTCAAATCCTTGTCCGCCTCGATCGTCTGCTTCAGGACCATCGGCGACAGCTTGTAGACCTCTTTCAGATTGACCTGGCCGCCGTCAGAAATCGGGAACAGAATGTGGGCCGTGAAGACCGACTTGTCACTGCCACTGAGACTCGCGAAGTGGCTCTTCGTCGCTTCCAGCTTCGCGATCCACTGGGAGAATCCGGTGTTCGGCATCGCTGTCCAGTGCGACTGCCCCAGCCCCATCTTCTTCGCCTCGTCGGTCGCCCAGCCCCCCTCCAGCAAGTGGGTTTGAGAGAACAACCGACCGAAGGTGTCGACCCGCTGTGTGAGTACGAGCTTGCGGAGGTCGAATGCCTCCGGAGACTCGTCGGTCTTCTTCTTCAGGTCCGCGACCTGCTTCTCTTTCTGCTTCTGGAAGGCTGCGGTGCGGGTCTTGGCCTCCGCTTCGGTGTTCAGGCTGGTGAAGGCGAAGTCGAACCCCTTGACGAACAAGTCGTTCAGGGACTTCTCCGGTGTGACGACTCCAGCGGGCACATCGCTCTTTTGCTCGGAGATGCTGGCGTATTTGTTGTTGCCCTCGGCCCGCATCCAGCCGGTAAAGGCGGTGCCCGTCAGCTCGTACAGCGTCTTGTCCTTGCGGTCCTTGCTCGCGTCGATCCCGATGGGGACGAGATTGTCGTTGATGAAGTCGGCGATCAACTCCACGGGAATTTGCATCAGTTTCCGCTGGCCGGTCTCCGCCGAGAACAGGAAGGAGGCACCGACGGGCAACTTGGCATTCACACCGATCAGGAAGATCTCAATGTTCGGCTTGATATCTTTCTCAAAGATCGCCTTCTGCTTGTCTTGGGTCGCCTTGTCTTTGGCGAGCTTGACCACCAAGTACTCCAAGTCTGCCAGGAGGCTATTGGCACTTCGCATCCCGGCATTCAACTTGGCTGGCTCTTCAGCCAGGGCTGCCGAACCGATTCCAACTGCAGCGCACAGCGCCGCTGTGCGAATCCAAGACTTCTTCATGTGCGAGACTCCATCCCGTTCGGGAGATTCCCCATCCCCAGCCAGTGCAGGAGTGGCGACCCTTGGTGGAAGGATAGGGGAATGTCGCAGGACGGGCAACTTTGAGGGGTTGTTTTGATCGAGGGGACCGCTGGACCGCAGTCGGCAGAATCTGCCGAAGTGGGAACCCGGTCGGATTCCATTCGGCGTGTGGAATGATCGGGGACTCACGTCTGAAGACAGAGTCGCCCCAGTCGCCGGGACACACAGACTACGATTCGGCCAGAACAACAGGCGTTCTCCACGCGGAACACGCAGTCCCCCGTCATCGACATAACCGGCAAAGTGCCAGGCAGGCGGTCGCAGAAGTCGTCAGACTACTGACTGCCGTCAGCCTGGCTGTTCGAGAACAGTTTCGGAAATCGGGTACACCACAGCGCCGCCTACGGGCCGCCACCAAAACGAAAGAGGTCAGCCATCAGCAGTCAGCCAGAAACCACTCACCGTCGAGGCGACCTCTGCACCCTAAAAGGGTGGCACATCCCAGCCCAGGGTCGCGACCACCGGTCGCGCACCC
>JAYTWO010000110.1:0-2223 GCA_043743415.1 Planctomycetota bacterium | reverse complement strand
CGCGAGCGAGTGACATGGGCCGGGGGCGACTGGCTGCCCATGTGGACTCGTTCTGGCGGGCCAGACACAGCGGGGACGGGCCAATGTGCCCGTCCTACGTGGCGCTGGCCCGCCCGCCAAGCCACCGCGAAACGCCTCTCCCCAGCTGCATGAAATTTGCGCAGCGTGAACACAAATCGCGGATTAGTCGTACGAAGAGGTACGGAGAATCCCCCCAGCGAGGCAGGCTGTCTTCAATTCGCGAGGTCTGAGGCTTCGCTCGGACGACAACGCCTCAGAACCCCGCTACCATGACGGTTCTGAATTCGCTGGATGGAAGGCGGGGCTGTGGAAGCCGGTGCCTTTCAGATGTGTGAGGAACTGCATCAATGAATGAACGCTCGACCGCCATTCTGTTTGCCGTGCTGACGGCGATCTTCTGGGGGGTGTACGGCCCGGCGTTGGGGAACGCCCGCAGTTCCGCCAAGCCGCCCGAGTGGAGCGCGTTTAAGCCGTACTTGTTCATCGGGGTCGCGTACCTCGTTTGGGCCTGCATCGGAGGAGCTGCCGCGATGAAGGGAATGAAAGACAACTTCTCGTTCAGCGGGATTTATTACCCGGCCATGAAATGGGGCTTCCTGGCTGGATCGCTGGGAGCCTTTGGCGCTCTGACACTGACCTTCGCTGTCATGAACGCCGGTAAGGCCGGTTCCGGTCCGGGGCTGGTGATGCCGATCGTCTTTGGCGGGGCTGTGACTGTGACAGCGCTCACGCAGTATCTGATGTTTAGGAGCAAGGGGGCCGAGTTCAAGTGGGAGATGGGAGTCGGCATGGCCCTCATCGTGGTTGGGATTGTGCTGGTGGCGAAGTTTACTCCGCATGGCGCGCACAAGCCCGCTGGATCGCCGCCCGCCGTTGTGGCTCCCGCCTCGACGAATACTGCCAAGTAGTCCACCGCCCCCAGCCCAGGGGTTGCACCCCCTGGGCTTTCCGCACCCAGTGAGACTTCCGAAGTCTCCAAAGACTTCGGAAGTCTGGTCGCTCCACTCTCCACTCTCAACGCTCCCCCACCATGTCGAACAACATCGAAAGCACGCTCCACGAAACCCGCCGGTTCCCGCCGCCTGCGGAGTTCACGGCCCTCGCGAACATCTCCAGCGAGGAGCAGTACCAAGCCATGATGAACCGGGCCAAGGACGACCCGGCTGGGTTCTGGGGCGACCTGGCCAAGGAGCATCTGCACTGGTTCAAGCCGTTTGACCAGGCCATGGTCGGCACAATGCCGAACACGAAGTGGTTCGTCGGCGGCGAGACGAACGCCTGCTACAACTGCGTCGACAAGCACCTCTCGACGTGGCGGAAGAACAAAGCCGCGATCATCTGGGAGGGCGAACCGGGCGACACTCGTGTCCTGACCTACCAGGACTTGCACCGCGAGGTCTGCAAGTTCGCCAACGTGCTGATCAAGCTCGGCGTGAAGACCGGCGACCGCGTGACCCTCTACATGCCGATGATCCCCGAGCTGACGATCGCCATGCTGGCCTGTGCCCGCATTGGGGCAACGCACTCGATCATCTTCGGCGGGTTCTCCGCTGACGCCGTGGCCGACCGCAATAACGACGCCAAGGCCAAGGTCGTCGTTACCGCGGACGGCGGCTGGCGACGCGGCAAGGAAGTCCCGCTCAAGGTCGCCGTCGACGAGAGCCTCGCCAAGTCGCCGAGCGTGCAGAAGGTCGTCGTCGTCCGTCGCACCGGCGGCGAGGTCCAGATGACTCCCGACCGCGACTACTGGTGGCACGAGTTGATGGACGGAGTCAGCGGCGACTGCGACGCGGTCCCAGTCGACTCGGAACACCCGCTGTTCATCCTCTACACCAGCGGATCAACCGGTAAGCCCAAGGGGGTCATGCACACCACAGCCGGTTACAACCTCGGCACGATGATGACCACCAAATGGGTCTTCGATCTCAAGGACGAGGACACCTATTGGTGTACCGCCGACATCGGCTGGATCACCGGTCACAGCTACATCTGCTACGGCCCGCTCGCGAATGGGGCCAGCGTGGTGATGTTCGAGGGAGCTCCGAACTGGCCGGACAATGGCCGGTTCTGGGAGATCATCGAGAAGTACAAGGTCAGCATCTTCTACACCGCCCCGACCGCGATCCGCGCGTTCATCAAGTGGGGCGACGAGTGGCCGAACAAGTACGACTTGTCGTCGTTGCGGCTGCTCGGGTCGGTCGG
>JAYTWO010000109.1:0-37060 GCA_043743415.1 Planctomycetota bacterium | reverse complement strand
AAAAAAAAATGCCCCCCCCCCCCCCCGGCAATACCGCCAACCAGTCGAATCGCCAGCTAGCTGTCTCATCGTATCGATCAACGATGCCTGATTCGAGGGGGCGATACTCCGCAACTCGCGAGAATTCCATTGATCCATGAAACTCCTTTCCTCGTTACCCGATGGAAGGCCCCAGTCTCCCTGAGAAGAAGAATGTCTGACACCATGAGTTCCCCGGATGGAACCAATATCCAGTGTTACCATCTGTCCCGCGAACTCCGTCGAGCAGCGAGGTGGGCAGTCGTACGGAGACACGGAGAAATCCAAGTCCCCGACCGATGATTGAAGTCTCGACGATCCCGCAGAGGCACCTCTGAGAGGGGATTCCGCCCGCCTTTCGGAGACCCCGTCAGGCCGGATTCTCATGCAAACCCCCTGCCCAGCGTCACCGATGTTTCTCGCTCTCCGTGCCTCTGTGACTCCGTGGTGAATTTCTGCCTACTTTTCTGATGCACACTCCCCGGCTCTTAACCTCCCCAATCTGGGTTGACAGCCGATCCGGCAGGTGTGAAGATCGTGTCAGGCAGTTCACTGGACAGTTGGCACTCCGCCAAATGTTTGTGGCTCCACTCTAACGCGAATGATTACGGTCGTTCGCCAGCACGATTCTATCGGGATTCCATCATGGCGGCCCCATCCGGTCAGCGTCGCTTGGACATTGAAGAAGTCGGCGATGTTACCGTCGCTCGATTTGTGGACAAGAAGATCCTGGATGAAAACAACATTCAGCTGATCGGAACCCAGTTGTTTGGTCTGGTCGACCAGGACAAGCGGAAGAAGATCGTCCTCGACTTCACGAATGTCGAGTACCTGTCGAGTGCCGCACTCGGCAAGCTCATCACCATGAATAACAAGGTGAAGACCGCGGGCGGCAAGCTGCGGCTGTGCTCGATCCGTCCGGACATCTACGAAGTCTTCGCCATCACGAAGCTCAACAAGCTGTTTGACATCAAGGATGATCAGGCAGCTGCCCTCGCTGGCATCTAGTAGTGGTCTAGACGTCAATGACTGACGCGGTTCGGCTGGATGTGCGATTTGCGACCGACCCAGCAGAGGCGATGCTGGTGCAGGCTCAGATTGTCGACTGGTTGAAAGAACGCCAGTACCCACCCCGCGATCAGTTTAGCGTACGCCTGGCTCTGGAAGAGGGGCTGATGAACGCCATCAAGCACGGCAACAAGCGCGATGCCTCTAAGTTGGTGCGCGTGTACTGCGAGGTTCACGACACGCATACCTATATTGAGATCGAGGACCAGGGGGCTGGATTTGTCCCCGAACAGGTGCCCAACCCACTGGAGGAAGCCGGCCTCATGAAGGGCAACGGTCGGGGTCTGTTCCTGATGCGATTGTATATGACCCGCGTGGAGTATCGCGACAGTGGTCGGCTGCTGGTGCTGGAGAAGCGGCGGACGCTGGAATAGAGTTGGGGCGTGTTCTCTGTACTTACTCCCCCAACCCCAGATCGACATACAGCGCCGTTAGCAGCTCCCGAAACCGCCGGTTGTGTGGCACTTCGCCGGGGTAGCCATTGGCCACAGCAGCCACGGCCAGCCGATGCTGCGGGTCGGCGAACCCGATGCAGGATTGCGAGCCCCCGTGACCGAAAGATTCCGTCGACGCATGCCGTCCGAACCCGTACGGGATCGTATTCGCACCATACTGATTCGAGTTGATGATCAGACCGAGTCCGAAATCGACCGTGTGCTGGAAGGTCTGGTCGAACCTCGCAACGCGGTGTCGTGCGGTCATCTGTTGCACAGACTCGGCACTGAGTAACGTCCGACCGTTCCATGTCCCTTCGCACAGCAGCATCTCGTAGAACCGGGCCAGTTCCCGAATCGGCCCGCGACAACTGCTGCCGGGGGCGGGTGAGGTCACCGACTCGCGAAGGTGGCTGTGGTTCAGCTTCAGTTCACCAGCCCCGGCCACATGGATGCGTCCGAGTCTCGGTTCGTATTCCGCGTACCGCGAGTCCGGGATGGCCAGCCAGGTGTCACGCATCCCCAGCGGCTCGAAGATGTCCTTCTGCAACACCTCAGCAATGGGTCGGCCCCGCAGCCGCTGAATGATTTCGCCGAGGATAAACCAGCTGCGCTGCGGGTCATAAGCGTGTGCGTCGCCCGCGATCGCCCCGGCCTTGAGGGGAGCTGCACAGATGCGGGCGATGATCTCGTCCCAAGACGTATTCGGCCAGCCGAGCGCGACCGCTTCGATCCCGGCGGTGTGGGTCAGCAGGTGCCGTGTCGTCACGGTCTCTTTGCCGAGTTGACCGAACTCGGGAATCAACTCGCCGACCGGTTGATCGAGGTCAAGCCGCCCCTCCTCGACCAATCGCAGTGTGGCCAGTGCCGTGATCGGCTTTCCCGCACTGAGCCAGGGGAGGATGTGATCGCCGGTCAGGGCCTCACCCGGCAGATTCTCCCCAATCGCCAGATCGACCACGGGTTGGAGATCGCGAGACACATACAGCTGCACCCCCAAATGCAACCCGCGCGTGATTCCTTGCTGGATCACCGCGAAGGTTTGTGGGAGCTGGGTTTGGGCGGCGGAGTGAGTCGTGATCGGGGGATTCATGCGAGGGATTGTCACGGCGTGATTGCGTTTTCTCAACCGCAATTCATCGACGTGCTGGGAAAGCCCACCGGTTGCAACCGGTGGGCGTTATCGACACAGAGAACCGAGATTCAACGACACTCTGTTCTTTCACCAGTCGCCCGCGTCCTCTACCATCCGTCCGTCAGGATCGCGAGTCTGGCTTCACGACCGGTGTCCGTGTCTCCGCACTTCGGGGGCAGCTGGGGTTGAGTGAGGCTCGCATTGGTGGATGCAGGACAGACATGGCCAGTCAGGAACGAACCGCTCGGATGGAAAAGATCGTCGCCTTGTGCAAGCGGCGGGGGTTCATCTTTCAGAGTTCAGAGATCTACGGTGGTCAGAACGGGTTCTGGGACTACGGCCCGCTGGGTGTGGAGCTCAAGCGGAATGTCCGGCAGGCGTGGTGGCAGGACATGGTCGTGGCCAACGACCCCGTGCTGCCCGACCCCGATGCCCCGTGCGGGTTCAACATTGTCGGCATCGAGACCTCAATCATCATGCACCCGCAGACATGGAAGGTGTCGGGACACTATGACTTGTTCGCAGACATGATGGTCGACTGCCGCGAGGCGAAGGGGCGGTATCGGCTCGATCACATGAAGGGCCGCTGGATCACTGGGGCACTCGCGGAGAAGTTGTTGCCGGGAAACCCCGTACCGGTTGCATCGACGAAATCTGAGGACTACTACGTCACCACCATGTCAGATGGGCCAGAAGCTGGTGATGCAATTGTGAAGCGGGCCTGCAAACTGTTTGGTGTGAAAAGCAACGAAACCCACAAGCTCCAGTGGAAGTCGGAACTCAGTACACTTACATCCGTTGCCATTACCCAGTATTCGAATGTCATCGCCCCAGACACGGCGACGCCTGGGACACTGACCGAGCCTCGTCCCTTCAACTTGATGATGGAGACCAACACTGGAGCTCTCAAATCGGACGACAACAAAGCCTTCCTCCGCCCCGAAACGGCCCAAGGCATGTTCGTCAACTTCAAGAACGTCTGCGACTCGTCCCGCGTGCGGGTGCCCTTTGGCATCGCCCAGATCGGCAAGAGTTTTCGCAATGAGATCACGCCCCGCAACTTCACGTTCCGCTCGCGCGAGTTCGAGCAGATGGAGATGGAGTTCTTCTGCCACCCCGCCGAGTCGCCCAAGTGGTACTCCTACTGGCGCGATCGCCGCATGAAGTGGTACGCCGCTCTCGGCATCAAGAGCGAGAACCTGCTGCTCCGCGAGCACGACAAGTCCGAGCTGGCCCACTACTCGGTCGGCACAGCGGACATCGAATACGCCTTCCCGTTCCTGGATGCAGGCGAGTACGGCGAACTCGAAGGAGTCGCCCATCGCGGTGACTTCGACCTCCGCTCCCACTCCGAAGGGAAGCTCGACAAGAACCTCAACGTCGAACTCGGCCCCGACGGACAGCCGAAGTATCGTGGGTCGGGCAAAGACCTGTCGTATTTCGACGACCAGACCCGCGAACGGTACGTTCCGCACGTCATCGAACCGGCAGCTGGGTGCGACCGCACCACGCTGGCGTTCCTGTGCGAGGCGTACTACGAAGACCAGGCCCCGGACGACAAGGGGGTCATGCAGACCCGCGTGGTGCTGAAGCTGCACCCGCGACTGGCCCCGATTAAGGTCGCGATCTTCCCACTGATCAAGAAGGATGGTCATCCGGAGAAGGCCCTCGAGATCTACAAAGCGTTCAAAGACGCCGGAATCAACGCCCAGTACGACGCCCAAGCCGCGATCGGCAAGCGCTACCGCCGCATGGACGAAATCGGCACCCCGTGGTGCATCACCGTCGACGGTGATACGATGAAGGACGGCACCGTGACCCTCCGCGATCGCGACACACTGGAGCAGGTGCGGGTGCAGGTGAGCGAGGTGGTGGACATCATCGCCAAGCGTCTGCGGGTGTAGCCTAGGCGTGCCCGCCCGCCTCAGTCAGAAGTTGTGTGTCCAGGACGACTACGGCTCCAGCGAAACCCTTCGCCCATCCTGCAGCGTCAGTTCCACCACAGCCGATTTCCCGGCGACGGCAGCTGCGAACTCAGCGGGGGTCTGCACTGGCTGGCCCGCGACATGGGTGATGAAGTCGCCGATCTGCAATCCCGATTGGGAGGCTGGTCCACCTTCGTCCAGGCGGGTAATCACGACGGCCCGGTGATAGCGAATGAGCGGGTTGCTGGGCATGAACCGGCGGCGGGCGGTGGAGAAGTCGACCTGGAACCCGCGCCAGGCGGGATGGTGGGGGTGCGGGGCGATGATCGACGTGTCATCGTAGACCGGCCACTTGCCCAGCCGAACCACGGCCTCCAGCCGCTCACCGCGACTGGGCCTCCACACGTCGAGTCGCGCCGAGGCATCGGGACCGAGCAGACCGACCTTGAGCATCAGTTCATCACTCCCCGAGATCGCCTGGCCATTCACCGCCAGGACGCAGTCGCCCTGTTTCAAGCCCGCTTGATCGGCGGGTGACTGCGGCCCAATGATGAACAGCTTGGCCGCGGACACCGGCAGCCATTGGCCGTTCCGATCCCGCTGCCCGCTGAGTGTGGCATCCACTGGCTTGACTCCGAGAAACCCGTACTCGACCTCGTTCCCATCGAGGAGCGACTTCACGATGCGGCGGACATCGGCATCAAACGGGATCGCGAACCCCACGGACGACTCGTAGCCACGCAATGCGGCCAGGGAGGTCGCCAGGCCGACCAGTTTTCCTTCGGCATTGACGATGGCCGCCCCGCTGGTGCCGAGTTGGAGTCGCAAATCGACATGCAGCAAGGCCCCGTATTCGAAGATCGTGCCCGACTCTTCGCCTGCGTCGGGACGCGACTCGCCTTCGGAGGAGCGACGCGAGATGTTACTGATGAGTCCCAGGCTGGCACTGGCCGACCCATCGCGGGCGATCGCGTAAGGGTTGCCGAGTCCGACCACGACGCTCCCCTTGCGAAGTTTTTCGGATTCGCCAAACGTGAACGTGGGCACTTGGGCCGCCGTCAGTCCGACCGAGTCCAGATCGAGTTTGAGCACCGCCAGGTC
Organism: Planctomycetota bacterium; assembly: GCA_043743415.1. Taxonomy (GTDB): domain Bacteria; phylum Planctomycetota; class Planctomycetia; order Planctomycetales; family Planctomycetaceae; genus TH-plancto1. Next base: position 31,379 of record JAYTWO010000109.1, on the reverse strand, counting down.
GCTGCGTTCGTCCTGGTTATAGAGCACCCCCTGCACCACATGCCGCGAGGCCAGCTTCACGAAATACTGAACATTCTCGGGGCGCTTTGCCGGGCGTTGACGACTGCCGGTGATCACATGCCGGGGAGTCAGGACATACCGCGCCCCATCGTCCGGATCGCGGGCCAGAATCACTCCGCTGGCAAACTCGCGCGGGATGAACGACGAGTCAGCAGGCCCCGGCGGCGGGCGAAAGCCGAAGGGGTCGCGCGGCAGATCGTCGACCTGTTGATCCTCGGGCAGCACCCGCGCGATCGCCACGACCGCTCCCTCGCACTTGGCGATGATGTCGATCAGGTTCTGCTCGAAGACCGGGAGTCCCGGCGGCACTACGGTCGGAGAGTCTTGAGCCGGAGTTGAGCTGAGGCGGATGAGCAGCATCCCGACTGCCAGCCGCCCGCCCCATGAAACTCCCCAATGAATGGTCGACATGGAGGTCTCCTGCTTGCCGAAAAGGATCAGTCAGCCACACGAACCGTTAGAGCAGTGTAGACCATGAGGTCGCGGGATGTCACAACGGGACAATGACTGACCAGCAACACGTGTGTGCCTCACTAAAGTAGGCAGCGTTCGGAAATTCACCACGGAGGCACGGAGTGGGCTTCGCCCACCACCGTAGGACGGGCCAATGTGCCCGTCCCGAGCGACGTTCGCGCGTCGCGAGCGAGTGACATGGGCCGGGGGCGACTGGCTGCCCATGTGGACTTGTTCGGGCGGGTCAGACACAGCGGGGACGGGCCAATGTGCCCGTCCTACGGGTCGCTGGCCCGCCCGCCCAGCCACTGCGAAAAGCCTCTCCCAAGCTGCATGAAATTTACGCAGCGTGAACACAAATCGCGGATTAGTCGTACGGAGTGGTGAAATTCTTCCAGTGCTACTTTAGAGAGGCACACACCAGCGACACACTGTTTCATTCTGGGCGACTGCTTTCTGGCTGACAGCTCACCCAGAGTGAATCACCGCGATGCAGTGGGGTGCATTTGACAATAGGCGATACCCCGTCAACTCTGCCCCCCCTCGCAATGTGTCCACTGGCGGGGCGAATGTCGCTCGCGGGGGAAAGGGGGTAGGCAAAGTACTGCCAATTGGCGAATGCGCCCGGTGCGTGCGTTGGCGGTTCACTCTCTTGCATACGAGGCGAGCTCGTTTCAGAATCGATGCTCTTTCGAGCACTTCCCCACGGACCCGCCCCCATGTCTCACAATCCGTCGATCATTCTCAGCGCCTTCGCCGATGAGGCGGCCCGGCAGAAGACCGCTCTTGAGCAGATGACCGCTCTCGCCGCCCTCGGCCTCAAATACTACAGCCCCCGCTTCATCGATGTCCCCGGCACCGGCCAGGTCGAGCATGTCACCGAACTCTCGGACGAGAACTTGGCCAAGCTGGCCCAGATGCAGACCGATTACGGGATCTCGGTGACGAGCATTGGCTCTCGGATTGGCAAGGTGAAGCTGCTCGATATGGCCGATGGGTCGCACAACAAGTACGTGTCACCCGGCGACTATCTGGCCGGTGAGGTGGCTCGCACGATCCGCGCGGCGAAGGGGCTGGGGGCAAAGCTGATTCGCGGGTTCTCGTTCTACCAGCCGCAGGGGGAAGACCCCTGGACGTTCGTCGATCAAGCGGTCGAGCGGCTGCGGCCCATCGTCGATGAGTGCGGGAAACACGGGTTGGTGTACGGTCTGGAAGTCGAGGCGAATCTCATTGGTCAGAATGGTCGACTGCTGGCCGCGCTGTCGGAGCGGGTGCAGCGGGACAACATGGTCTGCATCTTCGATGGCGGGAACCTGACCTGCCAGAATATGTCGCCGATGCAAGTTCTCGCCGAGTTCGTGGCGATGCGCGAGCACCTCGGTTGGATTCATATTAAGGACTACAAGGTCGACACCACGCTCAAGTGGACCGGCGTGGTCGATGAGGAGCGGCTCAAGAACTTCGTCCCGGCCAATGTGGGCGACTCGGGTCACGAGGCGATCTTCCGCGACCTGCGAAACCACCTGCCGAGCCTGACCTCGCGGATGCAGCGGCTCGGACTGCCGGGGGTGTTCCTGGAACTGGAACCGCACCTCAAGGGGGGCGGCCAGTTCGGCGGGTTCAGCGGACCGGATGGACTGGGTGTCGCTGTGCGGGCGCTCTGTTCAGTCCTCGACTACACGGGGATCGACTATGAGCTGCGCACGATGGATGACATTCGGACGGCTCGTGGGTTTTAAGGTCGCTCGATGCCCTTCCGGATTGTCGGCGATTTCTCCGACGAGAGCCCCGTCAGCGCTTGATTTGTGGGTCCGCTTCGCCCTCCCAGCGGGTGTGCCTCAACCCCAAGTCTGAGCATTGCCAGGACCTGGGGGCCAGGCGACGAAAGCGCACAGCGAATCGTGGAATGCTCTCTCGCTGGCTGATAGCGATCACAGAGTGGTTCTCGATGGCGAGCGTCGAACAGGCGATCTCGGAGAAATCGCCGACAATGGTGGCCGCCGTGGAGCGACTCTCACTCTCGGATCGCCGCAGCTGCCACGGTCCCGATCCGTCCGATGAGTGAGTTCACGTTCCCATCCCCCTTGGGGTGGACGCGGTTGCTGAGGAAGATCACGAATAACTGTTGCTCGGGGTCGAACCACAGGCTGGTACCGGTGAAGCCGCCGTGGCCGCAGGCGGAAGGGGACAGCAGGTCGCCACGGTTGGATGAGAAGCTGGTGCGTTTGTCCCAGCCGAGGCCGCGGATGCCGCCGGGGGTCTGTTGGGGGGAGGTCATCAGGCAGACGGTTTCGGGTTTGAGGATGCGGGCCTCGCCGAGTTGCCCTCCATTGAGCATGGCTTGAGCGAACCGGGCAAGATCATTGGCGGTGGAGAAGAGTCCCGCGTGACCGGCCACTCCGCCCAGAGCAAACGCCCGGGGGTCGTGGACCTCGCCACGCATCCAGTGGCCGTCCCGCTGCTCGGTCGGGGCGAAACGGTCGGCGGAGATCGAGGTCGGGAGGTACATTGTCTCCCGCATCCCCAGCGGCTCGAAGAGGTGCGTGCGCGTGTACTCATCCAACGTCTGCCCCGACACAGCTGACACCAGTTCGCCGAGGACCATGAACCCGACATCGGAGTAGATCAACCGCTCCCCCGGTGCGGAGAGCGGCTCCAGGTCCATCAGCCTCTCGATCGCCTTCTCCCGCCCCTCGGCGAAGTCCTGCATCGAGTTATCGGCGATCAGGCCCCCCTGGTGCGTGAGCAGGTGCCGGATCGTGATGACCTCTTTACCGTGATTTCCAAATGCGGGGAGGTGCTTCGCCACGGGGTCATGGAGGCCGAGCTTCCCGGCTTCGATCATCTGCATGATGCTGGTGCCGGTGGCGATCGGCTTGGTCAGTGAGGCGAGATCGAACACGGTGTCGAGCGTCATCGGCTCCGGCGTCGGTTCGAGTTGGCGTTGCCCGAATGCCTTGCGGTAGACGATCTGCCCCTGATATCCCACCAGCACCACTGCCCCCGGCAGCCTCTTGTCCCGCAGGCCCTCCTGCACGATGTCATCAATGACCGCCAGCCGCCGGACACTCATGCCGACCTGTGCCGGGGCGACTTCCGTCAGGCGAAACTCCTCGGCACACGCCGTACGGCGATGGGCACCACAGAGCAGCACCAGCAGTGCCAGTCCCGTTGAAACCGTCACTGCGGACCAACGCATGGCATCTCCCTCGTGACGTTTGCAAGAAAAAGTCCCGCCACCCTGGCGGCAGCCGGGGGGGCGGGACTTTCATCGGAGACGGCGTGATTAGAACTCGCCGACGACTTGGCCATCATTGCGAGACACGAGATTCCTCCAAGTGCCCAAGTCGATGTTCTCGCTGATCGACCGCACTGAGCCGTCCATCAGCAGGCTGTTGACGATCCCGGTGTGGTGGCTGCGGGAGGTCATCGCGGCGTAGGTGGCTGCGGTGGTCGAGGAGCCTTCGCGGGCGCTGACCCAGTCGATGTCGTAGGTCCGGCCTCCGCTGACATGCGGCACCTTGGTGTTGGGGCCGAAGACGCTCGTGAAACCGGTTTGATTGCAGCGGGCATCGACCCACTCGTTGTGTCCGGAATCCTTAAGGGTGCCTCCGAGCGGAGATACGGAAGAGGAACTGGACGGGGGCGGGGGGGAGCTGACTGCTGCATCTCGCAGGTAATACTGCCACGCTTTGACCTCAGAGAATCCGATCGTGTTGCTGGTGCCATCGGTCACGTCCCGGTCGGACAGATTGCTATTCGGGAAGAACATGCCGTCCGATCCTCGATTCGTGACCGGATCCCAGACAAGCCACGAGCCATAGTTGGCAGCGTAGTTCAGCGGATAGTAGGTGATCGGCCCGTCCGGGTAAGGCCGATCGTTGAATTCGCTGGGGCACATGAACAGGTCGATCCGCATCGCGGTCACGGTATTGGCATTGGGGGCGACGGAGTAGCCCTTCGAAAAGTCGATCAGGTTCTGGAGATTCGTCTGCTCGACATACGGCAGGATGCGAGCCTGGACCGACCAGCCCGCTCCCGTCACGACACCCAATCGATACGTGCCCCCCGGCGGCAGCTTGGTGTAGGTCTCCATATAGTTATGGAGTGCCAGCCCGATCTGCTTCAGGTTGTTCTTGCACTGCATGCGGCGGGCCGCCTCGCGGGCCTGCTGCACAGCCGGGAGTAGCAACGCAATCAACACCGCCATGATCGCGATGACGACCAGCAGTTCGATGAGTGTAAAGCCGGATCGGCGGGACTGGGGGGCGTACATGAGAACCTCCTGAGGGTGCGAGAGCCACACAGGCGAATCGCTTTGTTCGGGCGATCCGCACTCACGAGTGTGGCTGGCAAAACGCGACAGAGGCGTGGCTGGCTAACTCGCTGAGACGCAGTTGACACTGAGTCTCAATGGCAATACTGTATCAAAGTCGTTCTTCCCCGCAAGCCTGTTTTTCACATTTTTTCTTGTCATAAGTCCCGCCATGACACCACACACATCTGACGACATTCCGGATCGCATTCCAGAGACAGGAGATACACCATCCCCGGTGCGCGTCATCCGCTCTGAGGAATTGTTCCAAGGAGATCAGGTGATACTGATCCGACATGGCAGCGAGGTCTACCGCTTGCGACTGACTCGCTCGGGAAAGTTGATTCTGACGAAGTAATGCGAGCGGCCAGCAGTCAGCCAGACGAGCGGCCCGTCAATGCGAAGACTTGGGGTTGTGGCTGGGTCGCTGGGAGGGCGAAGCTCCTGCTGAGCCGCGAGCCAGGGGACACGTCGACTCCCCTCAGCGGCTCGGCAGGAGCCTCGCCCTCCCAGCGGGAACCACCGCCAAATCCAGCGATGACAGAGCACCGGCTGAAAGCTCACCGCTGACAGCTTTCCCCCTTTCACTGGAGTCCTCTCGCCGAATCTTCTATCGTCCTCCCATCACAACTGTTTGATCTGTCGTGGCACAGACCGGTTGTGTGCGGCCCCTGATTGGGGGGTTGTGGACAGGGGTTCCTGTGCTGGTGCTTCGGATGGCTCTCACTCGTCGATTCTCCTCATGGCTGACGATCCTCGCTCTGGTCGGAGGCAGCCCCACGCTGCGAGCCGCTGACCCGCAGATCTACACCCAGAAGGTCGAGAAAGTCTCCTCAACCGGCGCGACCGACGCCCCGGCTCCAGCAGCGGACAACTCCCCCGATCCGGTCGGCGGAAACATCCCGCAGTGGATTTATGGAGCCGATCCCAGCAAGGTCTATCACGTCAAGAAAACCTTCTCCGGACCCGTCCAGAAGGCCGTGCTCCAGATCAGCTGCGACAACGTCTTCTCCGCCAAGCTCAACGGCCAGCAAGTCGCCGCGGGCACCGAATGGCAACAGCCCTCGAAGGTCGACATCACCAAGCACGTCATCGATGGCGAGAACACACTGCTGACCCAGATCAGCAACGAGGGAGGGACTGGCGGCCTCGTGGCTCGGCTGGCTCTGCATCGCCCGGACGGCAAGATCGATTACGTCGTCACCGATGAATCGTGGCTCTTGGCCGAGAAGGCCGACGACGCCGAATTCGTCAAACCCAAGATCGTCGGCAAGCTCGGCGATGGCCCGTGGGGCGATGTCTTCACGGGAGTGGTCGCGACCGGCCAGTTCAACACGCTACCGGGGTTCCAGGTCGAACGGCTGTTCACCGTGCCCAAAGATGAACTCGGCTCGTGGGTCTGCATCGCCTTTGACCACAAGGGCCGACTGATCGCCAGCGACCAGGGGGACAAGGGGTTGTGCCGCATCACCCTCCCAGCCCCCGGCAGCCCCGACCCGGTGCAGGTCGAACGGCTCACTGTCGATATCTCCGCAGCTCAGGGGTTGCTGTATGCCTTCGACTCGCTGTATGTCTCCGTCAACGGCGGCAAGGGGAGCGGCCTGTACCGCTGCAAGGATACCAACGGAGACGACCAGTACGACGAGGTGGTCAAGCTCAAGGAGTTCCGTGGCGGCGGCGAACACGGCCCGCACTCGCTGCTGTTGTCCCCCGATGGCAAGTCGGTCGTTGTGATCTGCGGCAACCACACACGGCCTCCATTCGAGCCGACCGAACTCCCGAACCTGCCGGAAGAGGAGCGTGTACGCTACACCAGCCGCCTGCCCATGAATTGGAATGAGGACCACATCCTGCCCCGGCAGTGGGACGCCAACGGCCACGCGGTCGGCATCCTGGCTCCCGGCGGCTGGATCGCCCAGACCGATCCGGACGGCAAGACTTGGGAGATCATCAGTTCCGGCTATCGCAACCCGTGCGACATGGCCTACAACGCCGATGGCGAACTGTTCGCCTATGACGCTGACATGGAGTGGGACTTCGGGGCTCCGTGGTATCGCCCGACCCGCGTCTCGCACGCCGTCAGTGGCAGCGAGTTCGGCTGGCGGAGCGGGACCGGCAAGTGGCCCTCGCACTATGTGGACAGCCTCCCGGAACTCGTGAACATCGGGCCGGGTTGTCCGGTCGGCGTGGCTTTCGGGTACGGCACCAAGTTCCCGGCGAAGTACCAGAACGCCCTGTACCTGTGCGACTGGACGTTCGGCACGATGTATGCCATTCACATGGAGCCGCGCGGGGCCACCTACACCGCCACGAAGGAAGAGTTCGTCTCCCGCACGCCGCTGCCGCTGACCGATGTCGCGGTCGCGCCGGATGGGACGTTGTGCTTCACGGTCGGAGGTCGCGGGGCGCAGTCGGAACTGTTCCGCGTGGTCTACACCGGGACCGAATCGACCGAACCCGCGATTGCCAAGAACACGGCGACAGTCGAGCTGCACAACCTCCGCAAACAGTTGGAGGCGTTCCACTCCAAGCAGGCGGATCCGAAGCCGGTGGTCGATCTTGCCTTACCGAACCTCAACCACCCGGATCGGTTCATTCGCTACGCCGCGCGGATCGCGCTGGAGCATCAGTCGACTGATGCGTGGCGCGACATGGTGCTGGGGTCGACGGCCCCGTATCAGCTCATTAACGGCGTCACCGGACTCGCTCGTGTCGGTGGGGATGCGGCACTGCGGCACCGGATGATTGAATCGCTGGAGAAGCTCAACTGGGCCACGCTGACGCACACGCAGCGGCTCGAACTGCTGCGGACCTACCAGTTGATCGCCCTTCGCCTGGGTGAGTTCGACGAAGCCGACCGGCTGCTGCTGGTGAAGAAACTCGACGAGCGGTTCCCGGCGGTGCAACTGCCAGGTGGGGATGATGCGAAGCTCCAGTTGGAATTGGACGACCTCAACAAAGAACTGTCGAACCTGCTGGTGTTCCTCAAGGCTCCTGGCATCTCGACCAAGATCGCCACCCTGATGGCCGCTCCGCCGAAGCAGATCCCGCCGAACTATGGCGACCTGCTCAGCCGCAACCCGGGTTACGGCGGCACGCTGCTGGCCGTCCAGCGAAACCATCCGGATGTCATGCAGTTCCACTATGCGTTCGCGCTGCGGAACCTCAAAACTGGCTGGACCATTGAGGACCGCAAGATCTACTTCAACTGGTTCAACACCGCGCGTACATGGAGTGGTGGGGCCAGCTATCAGGGGTTCCTCCGCAACATCGACAAGGACGCCTGGGAGAATGCCACCGAGCAGGACAAGCTGGCCATTGAGGCGTTCGGGGCTCGCAAGCCGGTACTGCCCGCCGAACTCCCCAAGCCCGCCGGACCGGGTCAGGACTGGACTCTCGAATCCGTGTTGGCCGCAGCTGGTCCCGAACTCAAGGATCGCGACTTCGAGCACGGTCGCCAGATGTTCGCCGCCACCCGCTGCGTGCTGTGCCACCGGTACGATGCCGAGGGGGGTGCAACGGGGCCGGACCTGACGCAACTCGCCGGACGGTTCTCGCTAAAGGACATGGCCGAAGCGGTGGTCGACCCCAACAAGGTCGTGCCCGACCTGTTCCGCGCCAGTGTGATCACGACGAAGGGGGGCAAGGTCTTGACGGGTCGCATCGCCTCGGAAACCGCCGAGTCGCTCACGATCATCACCAACCCCGAAGACGCGACCAAGTTCGAAACGATCCCGCTCAGCGAGATCGAAGAACGCACGGTCTCGACGACTTCGCAGATGCCCAAGGATCTGCTGAAGCCGCTCAATCAGGACGAGGTGCTGGACCTGATGGCGTTCCTGCTCTCGCGCGGGAACAAGAACTCGCCGATGTTTAAGAAGAAGTGAGTGATCGACTCGACTCGCCAAAGCCCAGGGGTTGCCACCCCCTGGGCTTTTTCTTGAACTCGCCAAATTTGTCGGGAGTCCCCATGAACGAGATGACGCCCCAACAGAAAAAACAACTCAGCTACGAGCGCGACCGCCGCAACGGGTACGGTGAGAACAGCAAGAGTTCTCGGAAGAACATCCGCTGTCGCAAACGGGGGGTGAACCAAGCCAATCGCCACGCGGCCAAACAACTGCTCGGCGTCGTCGACCCCGAGACCGGTGAGCCGATTCCCGGCAGCGGAGCAGTGGTCCGTCGACCGAAGACGTGGCGAAAGGTGGCCGACATCCCGCTGGGTGACATGGTGGCCAAGCAGTTCTTCCGCCGGGCTCGACTGGGGATCGCCAGTCCAGAGTCAGTGGAAGCAGCCGTGGAACGAGTGGCCTCGCACCGCCAGCGCCGTCATCGTTGAGCCGGAAGCGTCAGCGTCCGGAGTCTGTCGAGCGAAGAACTCCGGGCGCTGACGCTTCCGGCTCTCCCGGCTTCTCTTTGCACGTTCCGACCGTTAAGACTGCGTTTGAGCCCCAGGGCATGCGACTGGGCCAACTGGCTCAGCCTGACCTCCTTGCCCCCCGACCGATTTGAATCCGCATGCCTGCCATTGTCCTCGCCACGCTGAACGCCAAGTATCCGCACTGTGCGTTCGGTTTGCGGTATTTGCAGGCCAACATGGGCGAGTTGCGGGGCGAGACGATACTGCTGGAGTTCACGATCAACCAGCAAACGCTCGACATTCTCGGCTCCATCCTGGCCCAGCGGCCGCGCATTGTGGGGCTGGGGGTTTACATCTGGAATGTCGAGGAGACGACCCGCCTGGTGGCCGATTTGAAGCGGGTGGCCCCAGAGGTAATCGTGGTCCTCGGCGGTCCCGAAGTGAGCTATGAGACCGACGATCAGGACATCGTCCGTCTGGCGGATCATGTGATTACCGGCGAGGGGGACGTGGCGTTTGCAGCGTTGTGCCGGGAGTTGCTGGGGGCCGAGAGTGTCGCCTTTCTCTCCGCGAAAGAGCGTCCTTTCGCGGAGCGACAGGCGACACTCCATCATGCCCTGGTCCCTGTCCTCCCCAACCTCGCCCTCCCGTACGACCTCTACACCGACGAGGACATCGCCCACCGCGTCCTGTACGTCGAAGCCTCACGCGGGTGTCCGTTCACGTGTGAGTTTTGCCTCTCGGCACTCGACATCCCCGTCCGCCAGTTTCCGCTGGAGGAGTTCCTGGCTGCGCTGGATCAGTTGTTCCAGCGCGGAGCCCAGCAGTTCAAGTTCGTCGACCGGACGTTCAACCTGAACCTGCGGGTGAGCCGCGCGATCCTCGACTTCTTTCTCCAGCGGTATCAGCCGGGGATGTTCCTGCATTTCGAGTTAATCCCCGACCGGCTGCCCGACTCACTGAAGGAGTTGATCGTGCAGTTCCCGGCGGGGGCGTTGCAGTTTGAGGTCGGCATCCAGACCCTCAACGACGAGGTGTCGCACCTCATCAGCCGACACCAGGACAACACCCTCGTCGATCAGAACCTGACATGGCTCCGGGACCACACCGGGGTTCACGTCCATGCCGATCTCATCGTGGGCCTGCCCGGCGAGTCACTCGACAGCTTTGCCTCGGGCTTCGACTGGCTGGTTAAACTCGCTCCACACGAGATCCAAGTCGGCATCCTTAAACGCCTGCGCGGCACACCCATCATCCGGCACGACGCCGAGTGGCAGATGGTCTACAGCCCGCATCCGCCGTATGAGATCCTGCAAACCAAGCTGCTGGACTTCGGCACGATCCAGGAACTCCGCCGGTTTGCGAAGTATTGGGACACGATTGCGAACAGTGGGAACTTTGTGGAGACGGTCCAGCTGGTGTGGGAGGTGAAGGACGAAGGGGGAAGACTGAAGGATGAATTCGGAGATCTGGAGCGTTCGCCGTTCGCCGAATTTCGGCAGCTCTCCGCGTGGTTGTTTGCACGGGAAGGGCATGCCCACGGAATCGCGCTGAGCCGGTTGGTGGATCTGTTGTTCGAGTACCTCACCACGCAGCGGGGCTTGGCCGCTGAGCTCGTGGCTGTCTCGCTGTGGCGCGACTACCAGCGCGGAGGCCGCAGCGACAAGCCGCACTGTTTGAGGCCCTATATTGTCGAGACCAGGACTCGGGACGCCCGTCCGTCCGTGAATCTGGACGCAGTCCCCAAGCGGCAAGCTCGGCATCAACCCGGGGTCACTGGCCAGTGAGCCACATGCTCTCCCCCCCGGATCACTTCCGTTGGAACGGCTCCGAGCCTGCCGGGGCAGTGGTCAACGGGAGAGGTTCTGATCCCCCGTTCCACCACCCCGTCACAGATCACTCACTGCATCCTGAATGTCATCGTCACTGGGGTTCTCGCGGCGATCGAATGCCTGGGCGATATGGACTCGTCGTTCCTCGCAATACGCCACGACCACAAGCCGGAGGCTGCCGCTCTTGCCACAGCCTGGATAGGCCCAGCGGACTTTGAGCACTTTCCCGCCTTGCGGTGTCGCCTTCATCGGTGCGATCGAGCTGCCTTGGGCGTTGCGGCAGTCACCCGTCGAGAAGTAGCCGCAGAGAAACTCCCGCAGCGACTGCTTCTCTTGTTCGTACTCTTCGGGAGTCATCCGCTGTCGCAACTCGGCCAGGAGCGACGCCTGCTGTCCCAACTGCCACGTTCCATCGGACGGCGAGTATTCCATTACCAGTCAACTCCGACTCCGGAGTCCGCAGCGGCGAGGATCTCGTCATCGCTCAGCAGCGGGAGATCGAGCCACGGATCGTCTTCGACAATTTGCTGAAGGGCGATCCGCATGTTGATCGCACAGGGCTGTCCTGTGCGGCGATATTGATTCCAAGCCAATCGCCAGCCCGGATTCTCGTGCGAGTATTCCGATGCCTGACGAGACGTTCCCTCGGCAAAGTATGATGTGACCGCGGACACCAACAGCAGGGAATCGGCATCGACATACTGGAAATGCGCTGGGCAGGATTCCAGCAGCACCGGTTTCGATCCGTCCCACTCGCTGATTTGACGACCGATGCCACGGGTCTCCAACTGTGCGATGAGACGTTGCGGATACTTCGCAATGACCGGCCCCTGTTGAATGGCGATGTACGTGTTGCCGGTGACGGTCTGTGCCCGATCTCGCAGCGAGGCCAGGTCGAGATAGAAGAGTGCTTTGTTCAGCACGACCGTATTGAGTCGACGCAGGGGCGCCGCGTTCAAGACCGCCGCCGCCGCCTCGATCAGCCGATCGCACTTTTCCTGCGCGTCCATCGTCACACCTCGCCCCATTGACAGACCAGTCATGGTACGGCGTCAGGAGGAAGTCGACAATGCGAAGTGAAACGGAAGTTCAGGGAGTGGTGTTCTCCAGTGGGAGATTGAGGAACAAGGGGAAAGTGACGCCGCCCCGCCCGTTGGCTCTCGCCCCAGGCCACTCCAGTCGCGGGAAGTAGCTCGACTGCCTACGATGTATCTGGAGAGTGGCTGGTGGTCACGATCAGTCGGCGGTGGCCCTCTCAACCTGAATCGGGAGCAGATCGGTGATGGATGGAATCTTTCGCCTTCAGACAGATCGGCGGGGAGTGTCGCCTTTCGCTCCGCGAAAGGGCGTTCTTTTGCGGTGCGAAAGACGACCCTCAATGCCGCGATCCCTGATCGCCGGGCTGGTGTGCTGCATGGGGTTACTCCCCGGCCCACTCCTGGCCGCCGAAGTTCCGACTCCCGTCGTCGAGGCCCAGCAGGCTCGCATCGCCACGATTCAGAAGGCGATGCCCGCCGTCGTGGCCATCTTCGACCCCGAGGGCAAGGGCGGCGGGTCGGGCGTCCTCATCACCGCCGATGGGTACACGATCACCAACTTCCATGTGGTCGAAGGGATGGGTGGGCCGTTTATGAAGTGCGGCTTGAGCGATGGGAAGCTGTATGACGCGGTGCTGGTCGGGATCGATCCGACGGGCGATGTGGCGATCATTCAAATGCTGGGGCGGACCGATTTTCCGGTGGCCGAGATCGGGGACAGCGACGAGGTGCGGATGGGGGACTGGTGCTATGCCATGGGGAATCCGTTCCTGCTCGCGACCGATTATCAGCCGACCGTGACCTATGGGACGGTGGCCGGGACGCACCGCTATCAGTTCCCGGCCGGGACGTTTCTGGAGTACACCGACTGCCTGCAAGTCGATGCCTCGATCAATCCCGGCAACTCGGGAGGCCCACTGTTCAACGCACGCGGCCAGTTGATCGGGATCAACGGACGCATCTCGGTCGAGAAACGCGGCCGCGTCAACATCGGGGCCGGGTATGCCATCTCGATCAACCAGGTCATGAACTTCCGCGAACATCTCATGAGCGGGCGCGTGGTCGACCATGCCACCTTGGGAGCCACGGTCACCACCGACTCCGAGGGACGAGTGGTCATCGGGCAGATCCTCGAACAGTCGGAAGCCTACCGTCGCGGGTTACGATCCGGCGATGAACTCGTCGAGTTCGCGGGCCGACCGATTCGCAGCGTGAATCAGTTCAAGAACATTCTCGGCATCTACCCGAATGGCTGGAAGCTGCCGCTGACGTACAAGCATGAGGGTGAGCAGAAGTCGGTGATCGTACGGCTGCGGACGCTGCACCGGGCGGCGGAGCTGAATCCGGAACAGGAGGAGCAACCAGAGCCGCCGAAGCTCCCGAAGTTGCCGATCCCGATCCCTGGACTCGAACTGCTCACCAAGTCAGACAACCCGCATGCCTACCTGTATGAGGAGAAGTCGGGGTTCGCGAACTACCACTTCAACAAGGTCGCGGTCGAGCGGGCCGTGGAATCGATGGTTCCTTGGGGCAGCTTTGCGAAAGCACAGGGGCCGTGGAGTTTGAACTTCAAGGACCAGCGCGGGGCAGTGATGCAGGTGAAGCTGACCGATACAACGGTGGCTGCGAAGCTCGGCGAGACGCCGTATATCCAGGAACTGTCGGACCCGCTGCTCGACAAGCCGCCGGGGAGCGGGGGGCAGCTCATCGCTTTTGACCATCTGCGGCGGATGCTCATCAACCCCAGCGCGAGGTTTTCGGAGTTCTACTACGTGGGGTCTGAGCCGCTCGACGGGACCGGTCCGAAGGTCGATGTGCTCGTCGCGCTGCAAGGCACCGCCATCAGCCGCTGGTACTTCCAGCGCGAGCCGGTGGCCCTCGTGGGCTGGGACACGGCGATTGAAGAAGACGCCGACGAGTGCGAGATCCGGTTTACCGAACTGGCCGATTTCGAGGGCCGCAAGCTGCCCAAGAAGCTGACCATCCGAAGGGCCGAACAACTGATCGGCGAGTTCACGCTCGAATCCGCCACGTTGCAGGGAGCGAAGCCATGAGGACAGCGTTCAGCGATCAGCCATCAGCTGTCAGCCAGAGGGCAGTTCGCGAGAGACTCATGGACCCCAGCGGGGCGACGAGACGGAACCACGTTGAGGTACGGATCTCCGTGCCTCCGTGCCTCCGGGGTTCTCTGACCCTCTTTCAATTCACTGTATCTCTCATCCTCTGCCTCGTGTCTTCATCGCTCCTGGCTGCCGATCGCCAGGCCGTCGAAGCCGAGGTCCAGTCGAGGGTCGTTAAGCTCTTTGGAGCGGGTGGTCTGGCGGGGCTGCAAGGCTACGGCACCGGGTTTGTGATCTCGCCGAATGGGCACATCGCCACGGTGTGGAGCCATCTGCTGGATGGCGACACGGTGTCGGTGGTCCTCTCCAATGGCAAACGCAGCACCGGCAAGGTCCTCGCCGCAGAGCCGAAGCTCGACCTCGCGGTGATCAAGATCGAGGCCGAGGGGCTGGACCACTTCGACCTCTCTACCATCGCCTCAGCCGGGCCGGGAACGCGGATTTACGCCTTTAGCAACATGTTCAAGGTCGCTGCCGGGGACGAGCCGCTGTCGGTCCAGCACGGCATCATCTCCGCTCGTACACAACTCAGCGCCCGCCGGGGCCGGTTCGCCTCGAACTACGCCGGGCCGGTCTATGTCGTCGATGCGATCACCAATAACCCCGGAGCAGCTGGCGGCGTGCTGACCAACCGCGATGGGAAGCTGCTGGGGATGCTGGGGCGGGAGCTGCGCGATTCGCAGTCGCAGGTGTGGGTAAACTACGTGGTGCCGATTGGCGAACTCGCTCCGACGCTCCAGGCGATGATGCAGGGTGAGTACACCCGCTCGAACGTCATCGACCCCCTGGCTGTGGTCCGCAAGATTCCGCCGCGCACGTTCGGGATGATCCTCGTCCCCGACATCGTGTTCCGCACCCCCGCCTACATCGACGAAGTCCTCCCCGGCACCGACGCCGAGAAGGCCCAGCTCCAGCCGGACGACCTCATCGTGTTCCTCAACGGCAAGGTCGTGAACTCGGTCCGCACGCTGCAAACGGAGTTAAACCTGCTCCAACCCGGCCAGGACGCGGAGTTCGTGATCCGCCGAGGAAGCGAGTTGATTACGGTCAAGTTCCCCGTGCCGCTGGATTTGGAGGAGAAGAAAGAGTGAGCGTGGAGAGGCGATCTCAAGCGGAGGTTGACGCGGGGAGCCCTGTCATAGACAGTGGCGATCGCGAAAATGCCTGGAGTGTGACGAGTGATTCTTTCGGAAAGTCCCACGACCACGCCGTCTCATGGCGATCAGGTGAGTTCCACCCTGCGTCCGCCGCCAAGTCGCACAGCCCTTTTCGTTGGACAGCGCCACTTTCTGAGTGCCGCTTCCGCCTGCGTGTACACCCCAGGGGATTGGAACACTGATCTCCGCGAATCGACGCTGATCTTGGCCAGGATCCGTGTCGATCAGCGATAATGAGTGTTCCAGTTCTGCTCCCCGTCAGTGCGCTGGAGTGCCAGTCAGTTTCGAAGCCTCTCGATCAACCAGACTTCGCCAGCGTTCCCCATTCGCGCTCCGTTGGATTCGCGTTGAAAACGGATGTCCGCGCGAATCCAACGGAGCGCGAATGGGGAAATGATCTGGCCTCTTTGACATCACAGAGGGACTATCGCTGAGAAAGTGGCGCTGTCCAATTGAGTCATTCCTCAGTTCGCACTTTCCTTGTCCCACGTTCTGGCGAAAGTGACTACTTCGAAGCCCGCAGTTCACTGAGCCTGACACGCTGTTGCAGCACCACGCCGCCCCTCTCATCGCACACCTGCAACCGCAGTAGCGGATCTACTTCGGACCAGTCGATTTGAATTATCCCGAAGTTGGTGTCGAAGTAGGTCAGGCCGACGCGGTAGCGGTTGATCTCGTTGACGAAGCGGGTGCCCGCTTTGGTCGTGCTGCCGCTGGGGGCGTTGAGGCTGGAGCTGGTGATGTCGTAGATCGGGTAGCCCGCGACCTCGGGGTTGAGCCTGGAGATCTCCGCCAGATGGCGATCCCCGGACAGCAGCACCACTCCGCTGGCCTGCGTGTCGCGAATCAGGGCGAACAGGCGGTCGCGCTCGTGCGGGAAGTTACCCCAGATCTCCCACCCGTTCTCGTTCGGCACCGCTTGAATGCTCGACGCGATGATCCGCACCTCGGCCGGGACCAGCAACTGCTCCTTGAACCAGGCCCACTGAGCAGCCCCCAGCATGGTGGAAGCCAGGTCGGTGTTGGGGCCGTAGATGCCGCGCCGTCCCTCGCCAGTCTCACCTTTCACGTAGCCGGTCTTCACCAGCGGGCTGCGGAAGTAGCGGGTGTCGAGCAGGATGATCTGCACGCGCTGGCCGACCGGTCCGTGGACCTCGGAGCCATAGACCCCTTCGCGCGTGCGACGTGGGTCGCTGGCCGGGACGCCGTAGAAGTCGAGGAACAACTGCTGCGATTCTTTCTTGTGCGGGTACTCCACCCCGGCATCGTTCTCTCCGAAGTCGTGGTCGTCCCAAGTGGCGCTGACGGGGCAGGTCGCCTTGAGCTTTTGATATCCCGGCTGGTTCCCGAGCAGCTCCCACTTGGCCTTCAGCACTGCCATGTCCCGCGTGTCGCCATAGATGTTGTCGCCGATCATCACGAACCGCTCGGGCTTCGCGGCGACGACGGCCTCCCAGATCGGCTGGGGCTGATCCTGCTTGGCACAGGCACCGAAGCCGATACGCGAGAGGACGGTGTCGTCGGCTCGCCCCGGTCCCGCGAAGAGCAGGAACCCCGCGAGACAGAGGACGCACGGCAACAGACGTGTGAGCTGCATGAGGATTCCTCTCATCGGAGAGATTCGACCGCTGCCGACAAACCCATTCATGGTCGTCGCTCGCAGAGATGAGTGGTACTCCGTTGCGATTGTAGGGAACGAGGAGCCCAACCTCATCCCTGCGGAGCGTCTGCCGCAGCAGAAGTCGTCAGACTTCTGCTGGGTGGCAGGCTGCGCTCGGCAGAATTCCGACGAATTCTGCGACGCCGGATCGCTCGCCAGCAGGGGGGCATTCCCGCTACAACAGACCCTGTCAATGATGGTGACAACACGACTGGCGGGAGATCGGAGATGGACGAAGTCTTTTTGTTCCTACTGGGACTGGCCTCGCTCGGGTGGATTCTAATCGGTCCGATTCTCTTCTTTGTGCAGTCATCCCGCATCACCAGCCTGACCGAAGAGCTTCAACGGCTGCGAAAGGATTGGAACAAACGGCTGGAGGCCGAGTCGGTTCGCGTCCACCACTTGTCGAAAGAGCTGAGTCGACTCAGCGAACAGGACCGCCCAAAAACCGCGTATGCCAGCGACGCCCCGCAGGCCGCATCGCCGCCGGAAGCTGCGACCCATGATCCATTCACGGGGTTGCCAACTCCATCAGAAACGCTGGCCAGTGAGGAGACACCTCTGTCCGAGTTCTTATCGGTGGTTCTCCCACAGGGTGTCGAAGAGTCCCCGTGGATCGCCACAGCCTCCCTGGAAGCAGAGGGCGCGGCACAACCACACGACACGGCTGACATGGTCCGCGAACGCCTGGCGAGACGCCAACGAGCCACTGCGACGAATTCGCTTCCCGAGACCAAAGCCCCAGCCCGTCGCCAGCCAGCTCCACCGGCGGTCCCCGAGACCTCATTCTTCAACGAGATGGACGCCAGCCAGTGGCTCACCTGGATCGGGGCGGTGGCGATCATGATCGGAGCGGGCCTCGGGCTGAAGTATGCGATCGAGAATCAGTACCTGGGGCCGACCGGGCGGGTCGCTCTCGGTATTTTGAGCGGGGCCGCAACGTTCGTCGGAGCGGCCTATGCGATGAAGAAGGACTACCGCGTTCTGGCCGAAGGGCTGGCCGGAGCAGCGATGGGGATTCTGTACTTCTCGCTCTTTGCCGGGTTTCAGTGGTACGAACTGATGCCGCAATGGATCGCGTTTGGCGGCATGATCGTGGTCACAGCCGTCGGGCTGTCGTTCGCGGGAGTGTTCAATTCGCTCCCCTCGGCGGTGTTGGCGATGATCGGCGGGTTCCTGACGCCGTATATGTTGTCGAAGGGCGGCGGCAATGTCTCGACGCTGTTTAGCTACATCCTGATTCTCGATCTGGGGGTGCTCGCGCTGGCCACCTTCCGCAGTTGGGGCCGGTTGCATCTGCTGAACTTCGGCGGCACGCTGATCATCTGGATGGGGTGGCTGGCCAATGGGTATCACCCGGATGAATTGTGGCTGACGGTGGCGTGGATCACGCTGTTCGCGGTGGTGTTCTCGCTGATGGGGTTGTGGCGGCATGTGATCCGCAAGGAGACCAGCAGCACGCCGGACATGGCTCTCATGCTGCTGACGCCGATCGCGTACTTCATGGCGCTGTACGGGCTGACCAAGCAGGGGTATTCCGACTGGCAGGGGATCATGGCCTTGCTGGTGGCGGCGTATTATCTGGGTCTGGGGGTGTTCGCGTTGCTCCGCAATCCGGGGAACAACCAGATCGTGGTGACACTGGTCGGAGTCGGCCTGTCGTTCGTGACCCTCGCGGTGCCGTTGCAATTGACGGGTCACTGGATCGTGATTGCGTGGGCGGTCGAGAGTCTGTTGCTGATCGAGATTGGGTTGCGGTATGAGAAGCCGGGGTTTCGGTTGACGGGGTTCGGGTTATTGGCAGTCGTCCAGATGCACATGGTGATGTACGCCGGAGGGACGCTGACCGGTCCGGACGAGTTCACGACCGACTTCGTGCGACAGCTGTGGGAAGACCCAGCGGCCGTGGCCCAGAGTAAGTCGGCCCTGGGCGGGGTCATCAACGGTCGGTCGATGAGCTTCCTGGCCAATGCGATCGTGCTGGCGATTCTGGCGTGGGAGTACCGGCGGCGGGAGAAGACAGCTCGCATCGCGGGGGCGGATGAAGCGTGGAAGAAGATCGGCTTCACCGGTGGGATGCCCGATGCTGGAAAGGTCACGACGATCCTGATTCCGCTAGTGCCGGTGATCGTGCTGGCGATGGGACTGCTGGAGACGTTTGTGTTTGGCGTCCGCGCTCACTGGTCGGTGGCCACGCATCTGTCGATGCTGCCGATCTGGCTCTCGCTGTTCGCGGTGGCGACATTGCTCGCGTTTCGCCGCATGGCCGATGTGGGGACGCTGGGGGCGCTGGCCAAGTTCTTGTACGGAGTGGTCGGGTGTCTGTTCCTGGTCTTCTTCCTGATGCCATTCCCGGATTGGGGGCCAGTGAGCGGCGGCATGTGGGGCTGGTCGATCTTCAACCCGCGGGGGATTGGGTTCCTGACGGCACTCGGGGCCACGCTGGTGGGGGCCATCCAGTTCACTCGCAGTGATCCCGAGGACACCGAGGGACGCTCCATCGCCAGCTCGCTGACCATCGCGGTCCCGCTGGTGTTGCTCGGCATGTGCCTGACCGAGACGTTCGCGTTTGGCCAGCGGCATGACTGGTTATGGGCCACTCAGTTGAGCCAAGTCGTGGTCTGGTTCTCGATCTTCTCGGTGGGGACGCTGATCGCCGCGCGGTGGCTGAGTCAGTCAAGCTCGCTGTTCATGTTGTCGAAGCTGCTGTACGTCGGCACGGCGGGACTGTTAATGCTGCTGATCGCGACGACGTTTGGCGACATTGTGGCGCACGGGCAGACGGTGGTGTTGGAGGCGTACTCGCGGCCGCTGCTGAATCCGCGCGGGTTGTGTTTGTTGGGCGGGGCGATCTCGCTGTTACTCGGGATCTATGGTCAGGCGACCTCGCCGAATCGCGATCACAACTTCGTGACTGCGCTCAAGCTGGCGGTGCCGCTGGTGCTGCTGGCGCTGTGCCTGCTGGAGTCGTATGCCTATGGGCAACGGCACGACTGGATCTGGGCCACGTTCGTGAGTGCCACGGGGATCTGTCTGGCGATCTTCGCGTATCTGACACGACTGGTCGGACACCGGTTCGACATCCAACAGAGTCCGCTGACGGGGCTGTCGCAGGTGTTCTATGTCGGGCTGGCGGGGGTGATCGTGGTTCTGTTTCTGGGGACGCTCGGGGACTGGGGAGCGCGCGCGCGAGGCTCTCTCGATACGGTCTGGTTGATCCCGTTCCTCAATCCGCGCGGGGTCTGTTTCCTGCTGGCGGTCGGTTCGGCGTGGGCGGGGCGGATGCTGGTCGCCGATGACAAAGAGGCCGAGAATCGCGAGTACCTCATCCCGACACAGGGCGGACTGCCGTTGGGGCTGCTCGCCTACGCGATCCTGTTTCTGATGTGTACGATCGAGGTCTTCGCCTTCGGCAAGCAGCACAGCTGGGGCACCAAGACGGCGCTGGCCATCACCGGCACCTGGGCCTTGCTGGCCATCGCCACCACAGGAGCGGGACTGATCAAGCGGTCCGCCCCGATCCGGATTCTGGCGCTCGGACTGTTCGCGCTGACGACGCTCAAGGTGTTCCTGTATGACATTTGGTATCTCGACAAAACGATTCGCTGGGCCGCATGCATTGGGTTGGGCATCACGCTGTTCGCCACCGGGTTTTTGTACCGCCGATTCCGCGATCAGCTCAAGGACTGGATCAAGCCGATGTGCTGGCTGCTGGCTGTGACTCTCGCCAGCGGGGGACGAACCACGCTTTGCGCGGAGCAGACCGAGCCGGACCTCTCGACGAAGTTCACCCACCGCTTTGAGCTGGGAGCATACACCCCGTCACTGGCCGGAGTCGGCACTGATCCGAGCTTCGTCCGCATCCCGCTGACCCCGGAGATTTACGACGCCAGCCAGCGGAACCTGGACGATGTCCGGCTACTCAGTGTCGATGAGCAGGGAGTCTCGACGCAGATCCCGTACGTTCTGATCTCCCCCATGGACGAGTTCGGCCAGGCGGATCAGAACCTGCCCGTGGTCAGTCGTGACAACATCGCCGACATGACCGAGTTCGTTGTCAGTGCCAAGCAGGTCACCGAACCGGTCGAGAGTCTGCGGCTGTCGGTCACCTCGCCCGATCGCGAGTACGTCCGCTCGTTGCGACTCTACGGAGCCGATCAAACTGACGATGGGGCTTGGAAGTTACTGGTCAACGATGGCTATCTGGTCGACCGCACGCGGGGCTCACTGCGATTGACGGAATCGACCATCCCCTGCCCGCGCAGCCAGTTTCGCTATTATCGCATCGTGATCGAGAATGCAGGCCAGGCTCCGCTGTCGATCACCGGCTGCACCGCCCGCATGGTCCGGCGTCGTACCGCGCCACGGATGAGCTACCCGCTGCTGGTGACCAACGAAGTCCGCTCGGATCGCCAGATCACCAAAGTCGACATGACCCTCGCCGGACCGGTCCCCATCGATCGTATCGAGCTCGAAATCAGCGGGGCCGACGAATACCATCGCAACGCCGAACTGCTCTCAATCAGCGCCACCAGCACTTCGCCGATCACCACCGTCCAACTGTTTCATTTGGCCCAAGTGTCCCCGGGACACACCACCACGATCTCGTTCACGCCCCAGCAATCGAAGCGGCTGCGACTGGAGATTCAGAACGGGGACGACCAGCCGTTGAGCGTCGAGTCGGCTCGGGCGTACGGCATCGAGCGGTCGCTGGTCGTACCGGTGAAGTTGCTCAGCGCCGCCTCGCATCCCGTATTCTTGTACATCGGAGCCAAGGTCGGTGCTCCCAGCTACGATCTGGCCCGCATCAGTACCGTGCCCGATGGGGAGCGATTAACGACGCTCTCCGTGGTGTCGGGAAAGAAGAACCCCACCTATGTTGCAGTGGCTCCGCAGCCTGCATGGGCCGAGGACCATCGCACGCTGGTGTGGGTCATGGTGCTGGGGGGCGTGATCGCCTTGTCCGGGGTGGCTGTGACTCTGTTGAAAGCGGCAGCTGCCTCGCAAGCCCAGTTGGCATCCCACGCGGACACGCCCCCCACGGAGTGATGCCATGTCCAATTGTTTCATCGCGATCGATGCTGGCACGACCACCTCGCGGGCTTGGCTGGTGGAGGATGGAGTTGTCCTCGCGTCGACGACCGTTCCAGTCGGTGTGCGCGACACCGCCCGCGAGGGGCATACGGGGCGTCTCTCCGAAGCGATCCGAGATCTGGTCGTGTCGGTTCGATTCCATTCCACCGCACAGCCGCAACTCATCGCCGCTGCCGGGATGATTACCTCATCGCTTGGTCTCCAAGAGTTGGTGCATCAAGACGCCCCCGCAGGTCTGGCGGAGATCGCCGCTGGCAGTGTCGAGTTACGCCTGCCCGAGATCAGCGACCTGCCCATTGTGCTCTTTCCCGGTGTGCGTTCGGGGGCCTGGTTTCAAGACGAAGACATTGAGTCGACCGACCTGATGCGGGGCGAGGAGACGCTGTGCCTGGGGCTGGCTGGGGAGCGGCCCGGACAGCCGTTGACGGTCCTTAACCTGGGGTCGCACTGGAAGGCGATCCAAGTCAACTCGCGGGGACAAATCACTGGCAGTTGGACGACACTCTCGGGCGAGATGCTGCACGCGGTGATGACGCAAACCATCCTGGCCAGTGCGGTCCCGAGCGGACGCCCCGAGTCACTCGACGCCGGTTGGTGCCAGCGCGGGGCCGAGATGTTCAGCCGCTATGGACTCACCCGGACGCTGTTCTCGGTTCGGCTGTGGGAGGTGCAGGCCGCCTCGCGCGTCACTGCTCCACAGCGGCTGGCGTTCTTGGTCGGGGCCTTCGCTGCCGAGGGACTCGATGGATTCCGCCGGGCGGGCTACCTGGCCAGCGGGCGGGTGCTGCTCATTGGCAGTGGCGGAATCGCCGAGGCTTGGGAGTCGCTGCTGGTGCCGTCGGGGATCACCGTGGAGAGGATCGACGGAGAGGCGATGTCCCTGGCGTTCATCTCTGGGATGGGCCGACTGCTCAGCCAACGAGGTGCATCTGCCACCGATTGAGGATCTCGACTTCCATCTCCCTCCCGCTTCAGATTAGAAGTGAACCACGCTGCCGATCTGAGAGAGACGCCGTGCCCCGTGAGTGACGAGTGACTCCGGCCAGCGTTCGAATTGCAAATCTCGATGGAATCCGAGAGGCTGTACTCTGAGGTGTGCCGGGCACATCGACTTCACGATTCACCCACGAGGACATTCCGCATGCTCAGGCGTTGTGCAGTGATCGCGGTGCTGGGGGGCTGGCTGGTGACAGCGGCCTCTCTCTCGGCCAATGACCACACGGCCTTTGAGTGGAAGGACGGGGATAAGGTGGCTCTGATCGGCGGGACCGTCATCGAGCGGGAGCAGACCTGCGGGCAGTGGGAGTTGGCACTGACGCGGAACATCCCGGCCAAGAACGTGACGTTCCGCAATCTCGGCTGGAGCGGGGATACCGTGTGGGCCGAGTCGCGTGGCCTGTTCGAACCCGCCGGGCGGGGAACCTCGCTCCGGGAGAATCAGGGGTATACGCGGCTCATCGCACTCGTCCAGGAACAGCAGCCCACCGTCCTGATCTTCGGGTATGGAGCTGTCGAGGCCTGGGCAGGTCCGCCAGGTCTGGAGCCGTTTCTGACTCAATATCAGCAGCTGATCAAGGACTGCAAGGCAGCGAGTGCGGAGGGGGTGCGGGTGATCCTGCTGGGGCCGATGGAGATGGCGGCCATGCAGGCTCCTCTGCCACCGCCACAGGCCTACAACGAGCAAGTGGCGGTCTATCGCGATGCCATTCGCGATCTGGCCACCCAGCTCGGGGCCACGTTTGTCCCGCTCTCGATGCCGCACGCCCGGTTCGATGACGAACTCCGCCAGATCACCGACAACGGGCAGCATCTGACCGCCGAAGGCTACGCTCGCACCGCCTCGCAGCTCGTCTCTGCGCTGACACCCGGTCACCCCCAAGAGATCAAGACCGGTGATGCCGAGTCGCTACGAAAGCTGATCCGACAGAAGAACGAGTTCTTCTTCCACCGCTACCGTCCGCAGAACGTGACGTACATCTTCCTGTTCCGCAAACACGAGCAGGGGAACAACGCGGTCAACATCCCGAAGTTCGACCCGCTGATCGCGGAGTTGGAACAGCAGATCAGCCAGAGCGTCGATTGACCATCGGTCTCCTCGCGAGCCGGAAGCGTCAGCGCCCGGAGTCCTCGGCTCGTAGAACAGACTGCCAGTCGGCTCCCGATGTTCTGTCCTGATCGAGGCACCTCATGACTCCCACCCTCCAGGAACTCGGGATTGAGCAGCTCGATGCTGAACACCGCCTGCAACTGATCGGGGAAATTTGGGAGAGCCTCTCGACCGAGAAGACGATTCCGGAGAGTCACCGACAGGTACTCGACCGCCGCTTGGACGCTGCCGATGCAGATCCGGCGGCCAGCCATGGGGCAAAGTCCGTACTCGGCTGCGAGAGGGGAAATGACCGATTCCCCTCCATGTAAACCCGAATTCGAGAGTATGTTCGGATGGGGATTCTCTCGCGCAGTGAGTACCCGTATCATGAAACGGAGTGTTCATCCCCCTCGCTCGATCACCAATCGTGAACGTCGTGTCGCCATGATCCAGATGATTGGACTTCCCCACGAATCGTGGGGAAGCTCAAGAGATCTCTCTGCTGTCTCACGGAACGCCCCGATTTCGATGTTTCAGACCGCTCGTGCGAGTTTTGGACTTCGAACTCTCTCCGTCTCTCGTTTTTGGCTCTTGCGACCGCGAACCGGTACCAACCCTGATTTCGAACTCTTTGAGTCTGAGCGGGCTCTTCTCGGAACGCAGGATCGATCGCAATTGGGCTGTCATCCCGAACCAGACTTCGCCCCCGCATGCACGATTTGTGGCAGGACTGGCACTGCTGGCTCACGACAAATTGCTTCGCAGTGCAATGTGAGTGGGGTCGTGGAACACCTCGGCCTCGACTCGGTCGGGAGTCCAAGCCCCACCGTGGGACGAATACAGAATGCGGGACTGAAAGACCTGACCCGATTCAGACGCATCCTGCCCCGGCCAGCGACCGACGAAGGATCCGGACTCGGCTCCTGTACGCTGCCGGATCCAGTCTGGCTTCGGCCCATCGGTCTCGAACCACTTACCAATCGTGTCTGAATCCTGCGGCGTTTCGAGCTTGCCGATCAGCTTGGTGCTGCAGTTCCCGAAGATGTTGTAGTCGACGGAGCGCGGGCTTTGTGTGCAGACCAAACAACCGACACCGAACTTGCGGGCCTGGGTAAAGAGTCGTGTGACCGGCATCTTGGCGACGGGCTTCGACGCACCGGCTGGAAGGAAGTCCCGCGCCTCGTCGAGGTAGAACAGCAGTTGCGGCTGCGACGGGTCTCCCCCGGCACAGCACATCCAGCGGTAGACCTCAGTGGCGAGGGCTGCCAGAAATGCGTGCTTCTCGACATCAGTGAGGGCGTTCAGATAGATGATATTGAGCGGCACCTTGCCAGGAGTCACGGGGGTTCGCATTCGATCGATATCCAGGGCGACCCCCCCGGTGAACAGCTTCTTCAGCGGACCATAGGCCAACGCATTGATCTGCCTCCCCAGGGTCTCACGCTCGGACTTCTTGATGAAGTGGTCTGCATCAGCGATGCCCACCGATTCCGGCTCGATCACTGCGGAGGCAATCTCACTCAGTTCGAGTGACTCGCGCGGCGTCGATTCCACCAGCGACCGCAGGACTCGCCCGACGAACGCCTGTTGTGCGTCGACGGACTTTTTTCCCGCAGAGACGAGTCCCACCAGATTGAGGGCGACCGAGTCGATCATACCGGTGTACTCTTCCTCGCGACGTTCCGCCGAAGACTCTCGGACATCATCCCGGCGCGGGAGTCGGATCGGATTCAGTCGCAGCCGGATCGCATGCGAGGTTCCCGGCGTGAAGATGCGCGTCTCCACCCGCTCCGAGAATTCCCGATACCTGGCGAGTTCCTCGGGAGCCTTGGCCGCGATCTCCGCTTCCGGTCGCCGCTTCAGAAACTGCACCAGATCGCCTTGCGGATCGATCGCCAGGACGGGTACTCCGCTGAGAATCGCTTCCTCGGCAATGACCTTCGCCAGCCAGGTCTTTCCGCTGCCTGCTGCCCCGACCACGGCGGTGTGGGTACACAAATGCATCGACCGGATAGACACGGGTGCCTGATTCTGAGAGAGCCTGCCCAGGGACAATCTGCCTTGTGGTCCTGCATCTTTAGATTTGGGAAATGTGCCCACTGCACCGACTGAAGCTGACACACCAGTTTCATTCGAAGAGAGTGCCTGTGGATCCGCTGGGTGACTGTCTTGTTCCTCGGTCGACCGCTCTTCTTCGACCGCTCGCTCTTCTTCGGCGACCTCCTCGGGAGTGATTGTGGGAGGGTCGATCACCACGACTTCCAACTCTTCATTCTTCACAGGCTGCCAGTCAATCAAGCATCCCAGGGACTTGGCCCCCAGTTCCGGCTCACAGCGATGTCTCCACTTGCAGCTCCCACAATAGGATGTCTCTCCCGGTGGCAACTGCCCAATCCTTGGCTGAGCGGAGTACCGGCTCCATTCGACCATGGATGCGAGTAAATTATAGACCTTGCCCTGCTGGGCCTCGACCTGCTGCCAACTCATGTCCACGACGTGTCGACCGGGGTGCAAATAGAAGACGGCTGCGTCGCAGTTGAAGCGATGCTGGTGGTGGTACATCAAGGCGTAGATCGCGACCTGATATTGGTCTTTGTTCGGGTTCGTTGCGGGAGCGAGTTTGTAGTCGACAATCCGTAGTCGCTCGTCTCTCCAGTCGAAAAACACATAGTCCAGTCGCCCCGTGACGTGAACGGGCTGACGCTGAGGCCCGACATGGAACGTCACATCGACCCGCTTGGGCATGTCGGCAAAGAGCTGATCGACGATCTCGTCCGGATCTTTGTGGATCGTCTTCGCATAGTGAATGATGTCGGCCAGCTCACCCATGTACGTTTCGACGCACCTCGAAAGGTTCGCGATAATCTCGGGAGACTTCTTGAGCAACTGGCTTCGATTCAAGCACTCCTTTCGGAGGAACGCCATGATGGAGTGCAGCAGTTCGTCTTTGCTCGATGCCCGCTGCACGATGTGGCGGACCGCATCGCCCTTCCCGGCCAGACGGTTGAACTTCTCCACCGTCGCGTGGAACAGGCTCCCGCCCGCGGTGGTCTCCGAGTCCCCTTTCTCCCAGATGCGAGTGATGCGTGGCGTGATCAACTTCCGCCTCCGGTTCTCCAGAGAGTCGAAATACAGAATCCGCGGGCAGCTTGCGGCCACGCGGATTTGCGAAACAGTGAAGTGAACCGGGGCGAGGAAAGACACGGGGGAGTCCAATTCGAAGTTACTGAGCGCTCATCAGCAGGAGTCCGTTCAGATGAACTTTGGAAATGAGTCGCGACTCGGACTCCATCCTTTGGGCCACCGACACGACCAAATCATGAGTCTTCTGGAAATCGAGATGCGACATGCCGGGTTGCCCCATGACTTCGGATGCCACATCATTCGTGGTCACACAAATCTTCCAGCCTAAGTTTCCACGAATGATGGTGGCGATCAGGTCTTTCACCTCGGGGGGGAAAGGCTGAGGAGACGGCGGAGGCGTCGCACTGGGCTCCGTCAGTAACTCCCTGAGCAGCGGGTGAGTTCTGAAGCGATCCTGTCGATGCAACGACTCAATGACTTCGGAAGGTGTGGCTCCTGAGTCCGAGCGATTCGCGTACTCAATCGTGAGATTCGCCGCATCGTCGATTGCTGAACGAATGGCGTCGAGTTCGACGTACTGTTGAAAGGTCAGCTTGATGTGACGGAATCTCTCTGGCCCCATGCCCACCAGAGTCGCATAGTCCTGGTTGATTCGCGGCGTCGAGGGCAATGGGGCCCGCTCGTCATCGGTGACGAGAATGCGGTGACTGATGTCATCAGGAACCTGAGTGGCAAGCCGGTCCAGTGGCCGCCATGCGGAATTCCCATTGCGGGCCACAATGATCGTCACGACGGAACGGACCTTGATTCCCGAATCCGCGACGCGTTCTTCAATCGTCAAGTCAAACGGTCGAGGCACCTCGTTCATCCGGCGAATCCCCAGCAGTGAGTAGTGCTGACTGACGTGCTGAACCTCGAGCAGTCGCAACAGCAACAATTCCACGACCGTCACCAGATGATCCGAGTTGGACGGTGCATTGCTGTCTCGCAGTTTGGCAATCCGACTATTGACATCGTCGGCCACAGCTTGATCGATGACTTCCGCTTCAGACAGTACGGATCGACTGGGAGGGGCCGCCGCCCAGCTTTCCAGCCAGACCTCCCCACCTAATTCGCGAAGTCGCTGCTGCTCCATCTGCCAGTTCTGATCCGCCCAAGCGACAACCGATCGGGGTCGGAACTCGGGGGATTGTCCAAATCTCTCCTCGAACTCCTTCTCACCCAGGGGGAACAAGGCATGGCCTTCCAGCATCGCTCGGATGTCGGAAAGACTCTTCGCACGGGAGCGTATCGGCCGAAGTCGCTCGACCAGTATGTGCCGGGCCTCCGGGGCTGAGACCAGATTGAGATCGATGCGCACTCGGGCCATCATGTCCCATTGAGCCTCGGTGATGACGCCGTCTTTGCGCATCGCCAACACAGTTTCCTTGATCCCAGAGGTGACGAGCAGCAGCCCCTGTCGCTGGTCGAGCAGCTTCAGGCCAAAGGCCGCGAGATTCGCGACACGGTCCCGCCCGATGTTGTCGACCTGGTCCACGCAGATCAGCAGCGTCTTGCGGCCGCGATGACACAAGGCGGTCAGAATCTGAAATACCTGTGCGATGTGCTGGTCGTCCGGAATCCGCACGAGTCCATCTTCATCGAAATGCCGCGCGCGGGGCGGGATTCCCAGATGAGTGGCGATTTCGGGCTCAATCCCATCCCCCGACAGCCAGTCGATCATCGCCTCGACGAGCTTCCATTCTTTCGTCGTGACGACCGCGGGATTCACCTTCTTAAAAAACTGAAAGAGGATGTCAAACACAGCGGCATTGAACTGCGCCGAGATCCCTTCGCTACGGAACTCCAGCGAGTCGACCGCTTGCTGATAGATCTTCTGTGCCGTTTTGGACTGGATGTTCCGATTCCCATCCGGAGTGATGATCGACCACAACAAGGTGTTCAGTGAAGACTGCTTGACTTTCGTCCTCCCCCCGACCAGTTCACTGATCACTGAACGCAGGAAGTGTCGCGGAATGTGCTGGGGCGACGACAGGATATTTGGGAGATAGACACAAATGGCGTTTCCCTCGGCCTTGGCCCAGTGGAACAGACGTGACACCAGATGGCTCTTGCCGACTCCCGCTCCGCCCCAGAGCAACGCACCGATCGACCGGCTTTGCTCCTGCACCTGAAGCGTCAGTGACTTGAGCTGTTCGAACTCCTTGCTGTGGATGCTGTCCACGGTCGGCACGTCGTCTTCGGGGGCGGTCACCTTGTCGGAGCTAAATGGGTTTGAGCCGCCGATCGCATCAAAGAAGTCGTCATCACAGGAGTACATATCCAGTCCTCGGTCAGCTGGGTGAGTCGCAGTGCGGGTACTCATTTCGGGATCGTCTCAATCGCTACGCATGGAGAACGGGAATGGACTCAACCCATCTTCTTGCAGTACACCAGTCGCGATCCGGCTTCCTGAATTCCGGCGTCATGCTCCTGGTCCGACAAGCTGATCCCGTTGCCTTCGGAGGGCATCAGTGAATACCGGCGAGCGAGCCGCAGTGTATGCAGCCCCGAGTCGAATTCGGCCCGACCATACTGTGGCAACGCTTGGCGGAGTTGCAACAGCTTCACGAAGTTGTATCCCCCATCGCTCGCATCCAGGCGGGCGAACGCGTGGTCAAAGGCATCGGCGAAAGTGGTTCCGTCTGACGGAGTGGGTATGGGCCGGACAACCTCGGGCTCGTGCGGAACGGCAGGATGGTCTCCCATGCCGCGGGAGCAGCCGGTCACATCACGCAGGCGAAACAGCAGATCCCTCTTGGCGAAGTGCAGAACGCCAAACCCTGCGGGGCAGTTCACCAAGATCTCATCGACATGCCGAGAGAACGCTGGGGAGAGCCGTGGGCTCAAGAGCTTCTGCTTTTTCAGTACACCCAACTCCACGGCGTCGTCGCCAGCCTTCAGAAGAGACTGAAAGATGCGGTCCAGAATTCGTGGATCACGGACGCCGCGTTCCGCGTTCTCCGACAACACCAACCACCCGTTGGACTCCTTGGCGAAGACGGGGATGACCTGGCTCTGGAATGGCTCGGACGCCCGCGCGAGTGCGGTATACGTCTCTGGGGCAGCGCCGGGAACCTGTGCCAACAATGTGGACCACTCGGTGATCACTCCCAGCGAACCGGCGGACGGCTTGAGCGCCCGCACAAGGTCCGTCGACAGTGTCAACCACGGCAATGGAAAACGGAGATCGTGCAGCTTCTGCTCGGTGGCTTTCGCTGTCTTACCGGGTGCTTTGGCCGCATTGACGAAACTCGGCAGCGTGCCCGATTTCAATCGACCCGCCCAGTGCGACTTGAATGGCGTCACCAGCTTCTTCGCCAAGACGCCAGCCGCTGCCATCTCCTTCACAGAGATCATCGGCTGTTGGGGGGAACACAGTCTCTCACACAGCAGTCGCAGCAGCCGCTCATCCCCTACCAACCGCTCGATGTCCTCCTTGTCATTGAGGATGGCCAACGAATCGAGATCACCGTCAATTGCCAGAATACAACGCGTCTTGAGAGGTGCCTTCGCCAGGGCTGCTCTCAAGTCGGTTTCGTGGATTCCGGCGGCCACATCGCTGGCCACCTCCCGTAAGGAGGCCGGATATCCCCCCTGCTCGCTTCGTCGACGCTCAAGCGATTCCGCGATCGCTTTCGCCAGCGATGCCGCTGGGTCAACTGCCTGCTTCTTGGCCATCAGAATTCCCGCATCATCGAATGTCACTCGCCCAGAAGGGATCACGAGTTTCGGCTAGCAAGTCTCCTAGAAATCGAGTTACCGATCAATCCACTTCAGACGACCATCCAGATGCTGACCGTCGGGGAAAGTGGGAATGAACAGACAACGACTCCCTTAGCCGCGACGATCAGGTCTACAATCTCTGGTCGACCGGTTCACTCTCCCGGGCCAGAACGCCGAAGACGCACTCCTGAACTCGCCGTAGTGGTTCGTGGCGGACGAAGCGTTCCAGACCTTCGAGGCCGAGGGCGAATTCACGGAGTGGGCTTCGCCCACCACCGTAGGACGGGCACAATTGCCCGTCCCGAGCGACGTTCGCGCGTCGAGAGCGAGTGACATGGGCCGGGGGCGACTGG
>JAYTWO010000108.1:0-2504 GCA_043743415.1 Planctomycetota bacterium | reverse complement strand
CGCATGCGGTCGCCATTGCAGACCGAGCAGGGTCGTTCGCCGACGAGGTCTTGGAACAAGGCCCGGTGCGTGTAGCTGACGCGAGTGGCCTCTTCGATCGAGGGGTAGATTCCCTTGTAGAGGAACTTGAATCCCGGCTGCGGGCCATCGGCGGAGACGGTGACCTCGCGCTCCAGACCGTACATCACCGACCGCTGCTGGAGCGGGGCCAGTTGATACCACGGCTTCTGCGGATCGATCCCCAGTTCCGTTGTCAGCGCCCCAAGCATGCGGGCAAAGAGCTTATTCGCACGCGGGTCGGGCCAGAAGTTGACCGCCCGTTCCCACAGCGACAGGTTCGGATTCGAGATGATCGCCGACTGGTCCGTCCCGCGCTCCACGCCCAGCCCCTGGCACGCCGGACACCAGCCGAGCGGGCTGTTGTACGAAAAGTTCTGCGGGGTGAGTTCCTGGAAGGTCGAAGGCATGGGGCGGGTTGAGGGATGAGGGATGAGGGTTGAGCGAGCGGCAGACGTAAGTCTGTCGAGATTCGACGTTCGCGCCGCGCTGTGAACGTCGAACTATAGGCATTCGCCCGTTGCTTGGCTCGCTTGTGGGGCACGTTTTCCACATGCCCGCGAGCGGCCGCCCCCACTCATTTGAGCCTCGTTTGAGTCTCGTTTAAGCCTCGGTCCCAAGCTCCGGCTTGGGACCGCATATCCCCGAAGCTCCGCTTCGCTCGCCTGCCAACAGGCTCTCTCGCTAACAACTCCCGTCGTTGCCGTCTGGATCACGGTCCGTCAAACTAGGCGGAAGTCGACCGTGGCTCGGCGAAGCGGAGCTTCGAGTAGAGACGTTACCAAGCGGAGCTTGGGAACGAGGAAAGTCTTCGAAGCGAAGCATGCCGCTGGGCTCACCCGCGTGGATTCCCGAGCGTCACCTTCAGCTTGACCTCTTGGCCGTCGCGGCGGACGGTGACATCGGCTTGGTCGCCCGCCTTGAACTTTCTCAACGCCAGGTCGAAGTCGTCCAAGCTGCCGATCTTTTGGTCGCCCAGTTGAATGATGACATCGCCGGATTTAATACCCGCCTTGTCGGAGGGGCCACCGGGGGCGACGCCCATGATGGCGTAGCCCTTCTGGTCGGAGTTGAAGTCCGGGATGCTGCCGAAGTAGGGGCGGCTGCCGGTGCGTTCCATCTCGGCCTTGCCTTGGATCTCGATGTAGTCGGGCTTCGTCGGAGCCTGGGCCGCCTCGACGATCAACTTCTCGAAGAAGTCGGTGGCCTGCCGCATGCCGGGCACGTTGAGCTTCTCGACATCATCGCTCGGGCGGTGGTAGTCGGAGTGCAACCCGCCGAAGACGTGCAGCACCGGAATCTTCTTCGCATAGAACGACGAGTGGTCGCTGGGGCCGAACCCTTCGGGCTTCTTGATCAGCGTCAGTCCCGCAGCGGCCCCGGCCTCATCGACCCGCTGGTCCCAGAAGTGCGAGGTGCCGGTCCCGTAAACGGTGAGCTTGGAATTCTCCATGCGGCCGATCATGTCGAGGTTGAACATCACCACCGTCTGCTCGATGGGATACAGCGGTGTCTTCACGTAATGAGCTGAGCCAAGCAGTCCGCGCTCCTCGCCGGTAAAGGCCATGAACACGATCCGCCGACCGAGTTTCTCTTTGCGCGAGGCCAGCCGCCGCACCAGTTCCAGGAGTCCCGCCGACCCCGACCCGTTGTCATCCGCCCCGTTGTGAATCTCCTTCGAGCCCGGCTGGAGCGACCCATCGCCGCCGAAGCCCAGGTGGTCGTAGTGTGCCCCGACGACGATCGTTTCTTCCTTCAGAGGCCCCTCCCCTTCCAAGACGCCGATGACATTCTTGACCGTGACCTTCTCGATGTGCAAGCTCGCTTTCCCGGTGGCTCGCATACCGGTCAGCACCTGACTCGCGGGCTTTAATGTCTCTTCGATGGCTGCCTCGATCTCTGCCAGGGTCTTCCCGGTGGCCGACTTGATGAGCGACGCCACAGCTGACCGCTTCACATGAAACGTCGGCAGCGCATCCCCGCTCTTCTCGCCCGCGTACCCGAACTCCATCAGCGGGTCGGCATCAAATGAGGTGAGCATCTCTCGCAACTGTCGCAGGTGAGCCACCGCCGCCGGGATTTCGGCCCGGGCCTTGTCGACCTCGGGGAAGCTGACCGCTCCGCCCGATTCGATGACGCCGGTCGACTCCGTCTTCTCGACGAGTTCGACGATCTGGTCCTTGGCCTTCGTCACCTTCTCTTCGAGAGCAGCGCGGTCGTTCTTGGCAGAGGCCCCATCGTTGAGGATCAGCACGGCCTTGGCCCCACGTCGGTAGCACTGGCTGAGCTTGGTCTTCAGCGAGGCATCGCGCTTGTTGAACCCGGCATGCGGGTCTCCCGTCTTTGGAGATCGCCGCAGGAACAGGACCACCTTGTCCTTCACGTCGATCCCGGCGAAGTCGTTGTACTTCTCGGTCTCGATGGCGTACCCCGCGAACACGATCTCG
>JAYTWO010000107.1:0-9140 GCA_043743415.1 Planctomycetota bacterium | reverse complement strand
CCCCAGCCTGGAATCAATAGATATCCCGCCTGTCAAAATGCTCATCGCACGCGGATCTGCACCCCGGTCTGATGGCGTATAGGATTTTTGCCAGGAGATGCCGTTCTCAAAGTCCGTCCCATTCTGGATGGTGAGCGACTGCGGACGCTCCGGTTGCTGAATCCCATCCCCTCCGTTGGTCGTGGCCCCGCTACGACCGTCGGAGAGACTTTCGAGAAAGCGATCATACCTGAGCGATGGATTGAATCCGCCCTGCTGCCCTCCCTGCTGCCCTCCTTGCTGCCCCCCTTGCTGCCCCCCCTGCGAGGCATTGATGAAAGACTGTTCTTCGAGCGACTTCCGCAGGAGCCCGCGCCCCTTGGACGCTTTCCCCTTGGTGACCAATTGGTCCCGCTTCTCGCCGTCCATCTCGGACGACTTGAACTCCAGCTTCCCGGACGAGTCGTCGAGCGTAGTCACTCCAAAAGCGGAATTCCCTTGATAATTCAGGTCGTTATTGTTGATGATGAACATCCGGTTGTCGCCGAAGTCGGCCTGCTGCGGTGCGGATTGCTCCAGAACGGGCATCTCCCCACTGTTGCGGGTGACTTCCTCCAGCAGGCGACCGTTGAGATTCTTGGCCTGTTCGTAGAGTTGAGCCGACTCCGGCTTCGCGGGGGAATTGCTCTCGATCGTGGCACATTGCAGTTGCAGTTCGACCTGCAACTGCTTCAGGTTGTTCCTCGACTGAGTACGCTTCAGGCTGTCGCTCTTGTCATCATTGATGTTCCGCAGCATCTCCTTCACGTCGGACTCAATGCGCTCGGCCTTCTGAATCTCCAAGGTGGCGAATGTCTCGTCCGCACTTAGTTGTTCGACATTCGATCGCTTCCGGTCGCTGATCAGCGTCACATCGAGTTTGTCGGGCGTAAAGATCCTCCACGAGGTGCTGGCCACGGTCAGGCCGAACTCGGCGGACTCGTCGCGAGTAATCACATCCGGAGCCGGGAGGCTGACCTCTTGGGCACGCAGACTGAAACCCCGCCGGATCGGCGTCGGCAACTGCCCCCCCAGCGTGACCTCCACGGGGAACGAGAGATCGACCACGCTCGTCTGCGGCAGCGGGACGAGATGTACGGTTTGTCCATTGAGCTTCGTCGTCACCGTGCGCGACGCCCGGCCCTTGACGAACACCGACATCAACTGCGATCCCTCCGGCAACTTCAGGCCCAGGAACTGTTGCCCTCGGTTACGAACCGTATACGTCGCCTTCGTCTTCCAGGATCCGTCCCAGGCCAAAGCGGTCACCAGTTCGCTGCCGGTGATCGTCGCCTTGCCGGTGTCTTGGGTGGCGGAGCGGAGCAGCTTCCACTTCGGCATGGCTTGGGACGCGGACAACTCGGTGATCGCCATGGCCTGCACCAGCAGGCTGCTATCGACCACCAGCGGGAGCTGGTCTTTCGGCAGCTTGTTGACCAGCCGTTCATCGACCGCGACCAGTTGACCCGCCGAGCGATTGACGACGATGGCACACCGCCGCTGACTCTCCAACGGGTTCTGCTTCCCGGCCACGATGGTGTCGAGGAACTGCACGTCCGGAATCTGGATGATGTCATCTGCCGGAGGCGGCAGCGTCACGATCCCGGTACACAGGAACTGGTTCCGCACGGCATCGACCAGTTGGATCGTCCACAAGATGTCGCCGCTTTCGGTCGCCTCGGAACTGATCTGCCGCACGCCTGTGACGTTCAGTTCGAGGCGGTCCTTGAGCCAGCTCGGCGTGGTGAACTGGAAGGTATCGGCTGCGGCGCGGCTGATCTTCCAGCGGAACGTCAGCCCGTAATCGACCGAGTCATCCGCCACCGCCACGAGCGTCACGAGGTCCGCACTGAGCTGGGCCACCTGCCGCGTGAGGTCGACAACCACCGGAGCATTGACCGACGCATTGGCGCGGTAGGCGAACTGGATCGGCGTCTGGCGAAGATGTTGTAATGCATTCGACAACTGCTCCGGCGGTGCGGTCTTCCAGCCTGCGGACGAGCGAACCGTGGCCGAGTAAATGTCGCTGAGCCAGACGGCCAGCGACGAGTCGAGTTTGGCCACGCCGATCGGCTGCGGGGGGAGCAGGTCGACTGAGTGGCTGTCGCCCTTGCGGGCGACGAGACCGGTGAGCAGCAGTTCGACCAGCCCCAGTCGCGGCTGATCGAACTCGATCGTGAGCGTGCGTGCGCCGCCTTCCGCAGGCGAGTCGTACCAGTCGTTGATGAAGTCCGACCCCTCGACATCCATGAGCAGGAAGTCCGGCGGCAACGTGACCGACACGCTGGGGCGCGGGGCTCCGGTGAGGTCGAACAGGAACCGGCTGGCCCACTCCTGTTTGCGCGTGCCGACCAGTACGCCGTGCTCGGTCAGGCACTTCGTCTCGGGCTGCCGACGAGCGATCGCGAGCGTCAAGCTCGCGGGCCGTGTGGCATAGCGATAGGCCGACAGCGGGGCGGCCTCGGGGCGATGCGGAACGGCGGCAGGCTGGTACTTACCGACATCGATCTGGACGGCCCCCTTGACATTGACGGCCCGTAGCGCGAACTCGCTGCCTGCAAAGAGGCCGATGTGACCGATCTCGCGCGTCGCGTCCGTCGGGATCAGTTCGGGAATCTGCAGCGTTTGCGTCAGGTGGATGACGGGGAACGGGGTGAACAGGTCGATGAGAATCGAGGTCTGGTCCTCGACAGTGCGGCGGAGGAAGACCCGCAGGCGGCGCGTGGCTCCCTGAGCCTCATCGAGTTGCCAGCCGCCGACATCGGGGCCGGAGATCTCGCGGATGGCGAGCGAGGCCGGGGCCTCGAAGGCGACTTCCGTGATCGACCCCTGCCGCACGCGATAGGCGAACTGGTGGTTCACCTGCAATCCGGTGTCGTCGACGATGATCGCCGCTCCGGTGTCGACATGCAGGATCGTATTCCCGGCTCCGCGCACCGCGCGCGGCTGCCACGAGACGGTGATGTCGCCGCCGCGATCGACGGCGGTGTCGAGGACGGGACCGGCCTCGGTGTCGCGGGTGCGGTAGGCTCCGGTGGCTCCGTTCACCTTCAGATCGCGGTCACCCATGATCTTGGGGAGTTGAACCGAGAGCTTGGCAGCTGCGGTCGGATGGGTCTTGAGGGTGAACCGACCGGCGGTGCCTTCGGTGATGGCGGGGAGGTCGAATTCGACATCGAGGATGTGTGTGCCTTTCTCGGAGACGACGGCCTTGTAACCTCCGCCCTCGGCTTGCAGGACTGCCGGTTTGCCATCCAGGAGGGCGTTGGTGAGAGCGACCTCGCGAATTGGCAGGACATGTGCGAACTGCCGGTCGTGGACGCTGATCAGGACCATGCGAGACTTCACATGCAGCACCGCCGTGTTGCCAGTCTGTTCAAAAGTGGCCGCGTGGAGAGATTCGACGATCCAGCCGTCATACGGGGCATCGGCCTTCGGAGCCTCTTCCGGATGGGCCTGCTTCCAGAGTTCGAGGAACAGCCGCTGGGGCATGAACACCCGATCGGCGGTCGATGGGTCATCTCCCGTATAAGGCAGGACGACATGCGGTTCCCACTTCGGCGGTTCCACTTTCTTGGCGGCCTCGTCTTGAGCCTGCGTCAGCGTCGGGACGAGTAGCAGCGCCAGGCAGAGAGCCACTGTGGTGAGCGGGGGCGTCGGCGTGGTCCCGGTGTTCGGGCAGCAGCAGCGGCACTTGATCCGCGTGATGAGATAGCAGACCACGCACTGAATCAACACAGCCCAACCTCCAAAGAACAGTCCATCCATGATCGGCTGACAGCGTGTCGGCAGCAGCGGAGCGATGGCGATCGAGCCGAGGATCAGCACCGCGACCATCGCGGCCCGCAGACTCAGCGGCAGCTTGCGAGCGAACCATCCCGCGACGAAGACCGCCGCGATCACGAAGCAGGTCCAGTCGCGCGACTTGTCCCGGCGGGTGAACTTCAGGTGCAAATCGGTCGAGGCACTGCCGTGGCCGTTGCCAAGGAATGTGAACTCGCGGGTGGCCGAGTCGTCGGGGCGCGAAAGCGAGAGAGCGAGCGACAGCAACCCGCCGAGCTTGGCCTGCGGAGCCGCTGCGGCCCCGGCTTGCTCCCCAGCATCGATGAAGCCGTTTCCGTTGGTGTCGAATTCTTGTCGTACGGACTGAGACTGTCGGACGGAGAGGCTTAACGTGTCATCAGACTGCCCCGGAGCGGAGAGTCCCGCGATGGTTCTGGAAGGCAAGTCCCCCCGCCCGAAGATGTTCGGATTTCCTGAGAATGGGCTGCTCACGTTGGGCTGCGGCTTCCGTCCATCGGCGATGCCGTTGATTCCGAAGGTCAATCCCATCGGATCACCGGGTTTCATCTCACCGGAGCCGGGGCCATTCACCACGGCAGGCCGACCTGGCAGCTTCTTCTTGTCGAAGAATTCATCACTCTCATTGGGAATGGCACCATTCCGGCCCCGGTTTCTCCCGGTGGCCATGTGACTGCCAGACCCACGAGCACCGAAGCCCTCGCCGCCGCCGCTCTCTTTGTCAGCCAGATGCGGTTGTCCCTGGATGATCGCATCCAGGAGGACTCGTTGCTCCCGGAGTTTCTCCATCTGCTGGGCAGCCTGGGGTTCTGGCGGAGCGTCTGGAGCCGACTCCGATTGAGGAGCGGCTGCGGCTCCCGCTTCAGGCATCGTGAAATCGTCGGTCGCCAAGGGGGCGTCAAAACCCGGTGCGGCCATCTCGCCGCTCATGGATGAGAGGTCATCAGCGTTTCCGCGACCGCCGTCGAAGTCACCGGCCATCCCGCCACCGCCGGAGGGCATGGCCATGGGGGCCGGGGCAGCCGTCGACGCGGCGTTCTCTCGCTCAAGTTCGGCTTGTTTACGAGCGTTTATGGCTGCCACACGACTGCTGGACTCTCTTGGTTGTTGCATAGCGGGCAGCATCAGTGAGATCAAGACGGCAATAATCCCCACGACGACGACTGATTCGATCAGCCGCTTCCACCCAAACCGCTCCACCGTCTTACGCACTCCCCACACGCCGAGGAATACGATCGACACCAGAAACATCGTCTGGAGAATCTGCTTCGGACTCGGAGCCCGGAACAGTGAACTCCAGCGACCCAGCTTGCCGTCCTGATCGAGGTCGGCCGTCGGCTGGAACGCGCCGGGGCTGTCGATCAGCAGCAGATCGTTCGGGTGATGCAGGTTCCACTTCTGTTGCAGGATGTCGAGCGGTTGCTCGGCCCCCTGGCCATCCAGGACGGTGAACGTGGGCGGGGCCTGCTGGAACTCGGCGGTCAGCGGGCCGGAGAGACTCGATCGATAGAACAGCGTCAGCGTGTGGTGCTGGTCGGCCTGGGCGTTCTGCGGGACGGCGACGAGCAGGCCGTCCCCTTGCCGCCGAATCTCCTGCGGCTGGCCATCGAGTTGCACCGCCCACAGGTCGACATCCGCCGGGAGGCGCACCTTAAGGTTCTGAATGCCAATCGCGGTGAACACCAGATCGGCTTGATGCTGGAGTTCCCCGTTGCGTCCAAGGACAGTCTGGTAGTTCGCCGAGTGCCCGACTGCAGTCGGCACCTGCGCCCGGTCGAAGCGCTGCTCACCCACGGCCAGCGCCCAGCCCGGACGGGTGTAGCGGTAGCCCGCGACGATGGCTTCTTTCGGGCGATATGCCGCAGGTGGGAAGTCAATCGGGTCGACCTTGAGCAGCGGCTGGCCGGAGACATCGGTGGCGAGTGGCGAGAGGAACTGCTCTTGAGAAGCCTCAATCGCCACGAATCCCGTCTCGCGCTCAGACCCCACGATGGTGAGGACCGGGCAGTTGAACGGACCCGTCTTGGGACGGGCATAACGGATGTCGACCGACAGAAGATACGTGTCATTCCCATACCGATCGAATCGCAGCGTCCAGCGACGGATACCGTTCTTGGCCGGTGCGGCGGTCTGCTCGACGATCTTGGGAGGGAACGGGATCATGAGGCCCTGTCCTCCCTGCTGCCCTCCCTGTTGATTTCCTTGCGGCCCTGGGGAAGCCTGCGGGGCGTTGAGGACCACCGGGAAGAACGGATCGAGCCGGAACCGCAGGTCGGTCCCAGACGATTCCGGCAGGTCGATCACCAAGCTGCGCACGCCGCCGCCCTCGATCCGCAACTGGCTTTCGATGTGGGTGTTGAGCGTGTCGGGTTCGATGCGGAAGAATGTCGACTCGTGGCTCGACACGCGGGCCGGTTTGCGGGAGACATTGAGTAAGCCCTTATAAGCAGAGTCCTGCAAGCTGAACCCCAGGCGGATGTCGCGGCCATACGCGGCGATCTTCTGCCGCAGGATGTTGAGTTCGGACGGACTGGGCGCGTCGAGGCCCGCGATCTCGGCAGGGACGACATCCAGAGCGGCCTCAGCCGTGATGCCGTAGAGTCCCTCGATAACTCCGGCTTGCGGCAGTTGCACGCGCGGCAGGGCGATCTGCGTCGGCTGGTCCTCGACCGGCCACTTCTCCGGTTCGAGTCCCGCGTTGAGGGTCAGCGAGACGGTCCCATCCGCCGGGATCGGGGTCGGGAACGTGATCCGAATCTGGTTGATCCCGGCCTCCTGCGGGACCACCTGCCAGGTGATCGGCTGGTCGCCGAGGAACAAGCTGCGGATTTGCCACTCGGCGGGGAGATTGATCTGAGCATCGAACAGCGGAGCGAGCCGAGTTTGCAGGTTGATGACGGCTGTGAAGTCGAGGCCGGTCGAGTTGAGATCGAGCAGGTTCGTGACCGCCGCCCGGACCTCACGGGTCTTGGGCTCGGTCACGAACGGCAGCTTGAATCGCGGCTGCCAGATCTGGAAGTGGAGCAGCGAGTCGCCGTTCTCGGCTGTCACGGCCTGACTGACCACGGTGCGCACGCCATCGAGTTCGCCGACACGGAGCCGGACGCCCGCCGGGTAGCGGACCTCGGCGATGCCGACCTGCGAGGTGATGTCGTTGAAGACGAGAGTCGGCACCTCCCAGGCCATATCGCTGGCGGCTTTGAGGACGCCCCGGAAGGTGATCTCGCGGCTCCCTTCAAACGGTTGACGGTAGGCCAGCGTGATCGTGGTGCGGGCCGGGTCATCGGGGGTGTCTGCCAGTTGCCACGAGTCGAGGCCGGTCGATTCGACGCTGGTGATCTCCAGCGACATCGGCACAGTGCAGACGAGGCGGTCGACCGGTCGCCCGATGACTTGCAGGGCTGCTTTGGCCGACCACGCGACCTCACCGGGAGCGACCGTGACGGCGATGGCGGTGTTGGCCAGCGTCAAGAGATCGGTGCGGGTGCTGGCTTGGCGATTGGTGATTTGCAGGTTGACGCTCTTGTGACCGCCGAGGGCGATGCGGTACTCGGCGGGCTGGTCGGCAGGGGCACTCCGCGGGAACTCGTTGCGGTCTTCTTGCAGGAATTTTCCGGCTGGCAGAGAGACCACGAGTTCGCCGCTGCCTGCGGGCATGACCCCGAACGCGGTCGCTAGATCGCTCCCGACAGCGGCGAGATGGGCGGAGAGTTCCAGGGTCAGCGTGCCCGGACCCGGTTGATCGGTGAAGACCCGCAGGATGTTGGGGTTCTCGCCATGCCACCCGGCCAGCGCGGGCTGGCCGTTGATCTGGCACTTCTCCACGGAGAGGCCATCGGCGGGGACGTGGAACTCGGCCCAGCTCTTTTCGAAGTTCGTGAACTGGATCGTGGCCGTGAGGACGAGTTGGTCGCCATCGATCTTCGCAGTGTAGTTGGACGAGGAGACGACGAGCCCGGTCGGTTGAACTCCCACGGTCTTGTGCTTGAGCGCATCGGCGACGAGGGCGTCGAACTCCGCCTTCTTGAGCAGCACTCCCATGCGGTCACGGGCCATCACCGCGTCGAACTCTTCGAGCGGGACGAAGATGTGCCGCAGCGGTTTGTCGAGCGGGTCGATGGGGTCTTGCGCGTGAGCGACTCTCGCGAGACACGCGAGTAACAGAGCGAGACTGCTGAGTACACGATGCATCGCTACATAAAGCCCAGGGGTTGCAACCCCTGGGCTTTCGGGGACACGAGTGCTTCGCGAATCCAAGGACTGACGACTGACTATTGATGACTGATAACTCTTCATGATGCACCTCCCCTCCTTTCGATTCAGGCCTGTGACGACGGGTCATTCCCGGAGGTCTCGGGCGGGGGAGGTGGCGGGGAATCACTGGAGGCGGTCTCGACGACCGGGGCCGTCGGCGGAGTGGTCGGAGCCGTGGCAGCCAGCGGAGCGGCGCACATCACGGTGGCGGCCAAGGCCCGGCGGGCGAAGACCGACTTCACGATCCACAGACCCACCAGGAACAGCAGCCCATAGCGGACCGCCTGCAACACATGGAACAGCGTCTGCGAGTCCTTCAGACCGTACAACACCGCCACGAACAGCGCGACGAGCAACACGCTCAGCTTGTTCTCGATCGAAGTCTTCATCAACAGCAGAGCGATCGCCGCAGCTGCCAGACTGAACAGGAACGCCATCACGACGCGGTTCCACCAGGTGATCGTGATTTGCTTCTCTCCTCCGAGATTGGAGTAGACGTACGCCACGCGGCCCTGAGTCGGGAGACGTTCGGAGACATCGCCCCCGCCAAACCATTGCCGTTCGCGATTGGCAATGGCTTCGCTCTCACTGGCCCGGCGGGTGGAAGCGAAGAATGAGTCACAGGGCTTGACTCGTTGCACGGCGAAGAACCCCAGCGGGTCGCCCACGAGCGAGAACTTCTCGGGAACGTAGACGACGGTCTTCAGTTGTTGCACCGGGACGGCCCCCTTTTGACCGAGTACCGGCAACGGCAGTTCGAGGCGACCGCGACCGTAGCTGCTGTCTCCCAGAGCCGGGTTGACCTCCCACTGGAAGTGCAACGTCACGAGGAATT
The DNA here is from genome assembly GCA_043743415.1 of Planctomycetota bacterium. Lineage (GTDB taxonomy): Bacteria > Planctomycetota > Planctomycetia > Planctomycetales > Planctomycetaceae > TH-plancto1. The sequence continues at coordinate 232 of JAYTWO010000107.1, read as the reverse complement.
CCTGGTCGCTGCTGGTGTCGCGGGCGACGTTGATCCAGTGGGTGTCCCACAGTTTTCCGAGTCCCTGGCCCTCGGCAATGTCGGCCTTTTCGAGGCTGACTTCGCGACCGGCGACCGTGACGCCGAGGAGCTTGAATCCCTTTCCCGATGGCAGGTGGGCCAGCAGGCGTTGCCGCTCGCTGGTCTTGAGCCGCATCCGCACGAGGTAGGTCGCCTCGCTGCTTTCCCCCGT
>JAYTWO010000106.1:0-2770 GCA_043743415.1 Planctomycetota bacterium | reverse complement strand
GATTGGTGTGGTCGATGATCACCGCGACGAACTGACGGTGCCTTTTTTTTGAGACAGCTCGTCGATGCCGATCGACGTGATCGGCTTCAAGTGGGCCTGGGGTTGCTGCTGACGCTGTTCGACGTACTGGTAATACCAACCTTCGAGCGTCTTCTCCGGCACCTTGAGAAACGCGGCCACATTCTGGAGATCGCTGTGTCGAATCAGCTCTGCGGCCCGTTCGAGGAATCGTGGTGTGGCATGCGTTCCAGGAACAATGGCCGGGCATGGAGGCGTAAACATCTTCTCGCACAGGGGGCAGTGATACTCGAAGACGCGGATGCGTAAGACGACCGATCGCTGACCGATGGGGAGATCGCGAATGCCGTCGCGATCGCGCGTCTGATGACACTGCTTCTGCAGCGACCCACAGTGCGGACAAACCGCCGCCGCCACTGTGGGAATAACCGTAAACTGCAACGACTCAGTGGCTCGGTCTTCGATTTGATGGACGACCTCAAAATCGTCCAACGACAAAACGTCGCTCCACCACTCCAACTGTTGCTGCTGACTGCTGCTGCTCATGACCGCCATCCTTGGCTCGCCCGAAAAAATCGACCCCGACACGGGCTCATTCATACCACAACCTGTAGTCCCCACCCAACACGAATCGCGGAGAGCCAATGTGAAAATTTCGTCCCCCATGAGGGGACACCGTCGTCCTCATCAATTTCCCGCCACATCCGCCAACTATCCCGCCACTTCCGCCGACAATGGATTCTGCTCCCGCGCCATCGTTGACCTCCGTGTCTGTTGGCGAGGGCGTACGACGCGCTTTGCGGATTTTGTCAGGCGGTGGATTGCGTGAGTTGTTTGTCGTTTCTGGTGCCGGTGGCTTGGCGACTGTGGTCGAGCCAGAAGGTGTCGAGGGGGGCGGTGTCGCAGAGTTGGTCGGCTCGGAGTTGCAGCAACGCTTCGCCGCCGGATTCGGTCCAGAACTTTTCGCTCCCTTTCACGCGGCGGCTGATTTGTTTGACCGTCGATTCGATGTGGCTCGAAGTGATCGGTAGGCCCCTGCGGCGGTAGGTCGGATCGTTCCTGCGCGACTGCTGGTTCGTGAAGTAGGTCAGCGGACCCAGAGGGTGCCCCGGCGAGGATTTAACGAGGATCGGTGTCGCTGGCATCGACGGGCAAGGGGCCCAGTTCGACCGATCGGGCCGCCAGTTCCGCGCTGACTTGTTGCACCTCGCCTTGCCAGATCCAGGTGATCCCGCGGAGGTAGACCGGGGCTCCCGACTCGCGCGAACGGCCGACCATCGCCGCCGAGTACACGTCGGTCAGCGCGTGAATGAAGTCCCGCACCGGCACGAACTCCCAGTGTTTGAAGTGACGTTGCCAGAGGCCCCAGTTGGTCGAACGGCCGGCCGCGATGAAGACCTTCAGCAGCGCGGCCGCGAAGCCCAACGACCAGGCGTGTGCCGCCAGTTGTTGGCCGAACCGCGCGCTGTCCGCCAGACAGGCCACCACGTCGCGACTCTCCACCACCGGTGGTTCCGCGAAGATCTCGGCCTCGCTGGGAACGATCAACTCGCGTGCATCGCCAGTCGCCACGTCCGCGTTGGCCGTGTCCTGATTGAGCGAGGTCGCGGGCTTCTCCGACGACGCGAACGTCTGACCTTTCGGCACGGCGCGTTTGATTTCGCGAGTCACCTGCTCCCTGCGGACGACGTCGAGGAATTTACTCGGCACCTGCGGGCAAGGGTCCACCTCGTGTGGCTTCGGTTCCAGTTCCAACAGCACGCCGACCTTCGTCTCGCACCAGTGCGACTTCGCGTCCGCAGGCAGGTCACAGCGTTGCATCCGCCCGCCATCGCAACTCACGCAGGCCACCGCCGGTGCTTTGATCCCTTTGGGAGCCGCCAGCTTTTCGACCAACGGCAACGACTCCCATTCCGCGATGGACAAGTCGCGCTGGGCCACTCGCTCCTGGCCGATGCGTTCCGTCAACCGCTCGACACGCTTGGTCGTGAGCTTGATCTCCAACATCTCGGCCACGCTCTCCGCCGCCGACGCGAACGAACCCAGCTTCGTGCCCCAATGCACCGCCTTCCGCATCACCGCCGGAGAGAGCCCTTCCTCAACGCACAGTCCCAGCGCCTTCGATTGAGGGGAAAAAAAAACTTCCGTGATTGCGGAAGGGAGGCCTTCGGCTCTTTCCACGAGACCTCGCCCGACTCTGTTTCCAACGTACGCTCCTCCGAACCGATCGGCGTCGCGACCTCATCCGCCTCCGTCTGCAAGGCTCCCTCGGGAACCTGCTGAGCCTGCTGCAGATTGGCCTGCTCCATCATCAACCGCATGAACTCGTGCCCCACCTCGCGAGCATCCGACTCCAGCTCCGCGAAGCTCGTCCCCCATTCAGGACACCCCTGCGCTCCAGACACCAACCCCCGAGCCTCCGCCGCGACCTCCATCAATCGCTGCCGAACCTCAGCCGTCAATTTCGTCTTTCCCACCGTGCGAGTCGCCATCCCTGGACCTCCTGAAATTCCCCTGAAATCACCCTGCTCGAAATCGAACTCCGTCGACTTCCGACAACAACTTCTCATTCAAGAAACCCAGCGCGCAAAGTGCGTCGTGCGCCCCCCCGGACGCCCCTCCCGCAAACTGCTCTTCCAGCGTCTGACGAATCGCGTTTAAACATCCGAGCACACACCGCCAACACTGCGATTCGTTGCAGTGCTCGCCCCCCCGCGTGCTCAAGCAACTGACTTTGGGTGCCACCGACGTT
>JAYTWO010000105.1:0-2517 GCA_043743415.1 Planctomycetota bacterium | reverse complement strand
AACCGATCTGCAGCTTCGAAAAACCAACCCTCGACCTGTATGGCTCAGCAGGATGCTTTGCGAAAAAGGCGAGTGACAGGCCGTGTCTAGCACGGACCTTAGCGTCACGGGCCAACGCGGTTTGTTGGTCCTCCGGCACTAGGTGGCGAGGGTTGGGTCATTCGCGAACCAGAGGCATCTGTGTGATGAGCAAGCCCATCCCACGTCCGACGCCTCTCTGCCCCTATTGTAGTGTCCGGCGAGACATCACATAGGGGCAACCTTCTCCATCGGCGATTTTTTTCCGGAACTTTCGCCCCGACTCACCGCCGACGAAGAAAACTTACTGTTCGTTCCGATTGTGTGCCAGCGCGATCTCGAAACATTCTGCCTGACCTGCAAAGAATACAGTGCCACGCCCGTCACGCCCGGTTGGCTGCACGCAAAGGCTTTGCGCAGCGGAGCATGTCCGATACGAATACGACGCAGCTGGCAACCGCACTGGCATCCGCGAAGCCGATGGCTCGCGAGTGACCTACCTGTACGACAACGGCAACCGACTCATTGGCGAACATCGCACCGGGTCGAATCCATACCGCAACACCTTCAGCGACGACCCAGCTGGGAATCGCTTGATGAAGGACTTGAGCGGCGCTCGCACGACCTCCGCCGCCTGCCTAGCTCCACTGACAGCTCCCACGTAGTCGCGGACGTGCTGCCAATCGAAATCGGCGATCCCGTCGAGAGTACTGCCCAGGGCTGTCCCGGCGTTGGTCAGCGTATTTCCCCAGGTCGTGTCGCTGGTCTCCAGAGCGGTGTTCAAGGTATCCCGCACGCCGGTCACTGCGGCGACGCGAGCGGTTTCGGTGTTGGCGTTGGGCGGGGTGGCCCAGACGCTGCTTTGAGCGTCTGGGTTGTGCAACAACAAGAGGGAACAGAGAATACGCCCGCCCTTCAATCCCTCTTGTTCCTCCGTCACCCAGACATCCAAAGCGATGTCTGGGCTACCCCGCGCACTCGGCCTGCTTGCCGAGAACCAATCTCCAGCGGCGGAGTCGTTCGGCGGGGTGGCCTAGACGCTGCTTTGAGCGTCTGGGTCGCGGAGCGACAAGAGGGATGACAGAGGTGCATCCGCAGTGAGAATCAAGTTTCATCGACTGCCTCTTGTTCCTGCGTCACCCAGACATCCAAAGCGATGTCTGGGCCACCGAGCCGATCGCCCCCGATCCGCCCCTGCCCGCTCAACGACCGCACCTCACACCCCCATGCCGTACCAAAAATCCCCCCACAAGCCTCTTGACACGAACATTTCTTTCAGGGAGGTGCCACCCTGCGTTGCCCTCGAACCCCCATCACTTTTCCTCATTTCATCACCGACATCAACGGCTGGAACCGATCGTAAGGATCATGTCTCGTGCGCGACGCTTCATGGTCTTCGCAGCCGCATTCTGGCTGTTCATCGCCGCTGCACGCTGCGCTCATGCCCAGCAGAACTTGTTCAACGTCCCCAGCGGCGATATCACCCACCCTGGTGAACTCTTCTTTCAGGAGCAATTCAACTTCGCTCGACCAGCGGGGTCGAGCAACACCACGTTTGACTACGGATTGGGGAACGGCTGGGAAGTCGGGGTGAATGTCCTTGACGTGCTGTTCTATCAGGATGGAGCCGGTCCCGCCCCCACGGGCCCGCAGCAGGTGAACCCCGATATGTTGTTCAATTTGCAAAAGGGCTTCGAGGTCAATGATTCCTGGAAAGTCGGACTCGGCGGACAGTTTGGCTTTAACCCCGCCCGACAGCCAGGTGACATCAAATTCCTCAACTACTCCTGGGTCATCAATGAGTTCGACTTCCCCGAGCATGAGGAGTTTGGCAAGTGGTACGCCGGGGGCTACTACTCGAATCTCCCCTATCGCGGTCCGGGGGAAACGGTGGGGCTGCTGCTGGGGTCGGAGATTCCGATCATCGAAGACCGGATATCCTTCCAGTGGGACTGGACCACTGGTCGTAACGATATCGGCGTCGCCGTCATCGGCGGGGTCTACACCTTCGAAAGCGGGTGGCAGCTCTCGCTGGGAGGCCAACTCCCCTCACCGGGGACTCAGAACCCCTACGGTGTGGTGATCGAATTCACCTGCCCGGGTGCCAAACTGCCATTGCGCGGGAGTCATTCTTCCGGTCGACAGGGACGTGGGTTTGGGCTACCCCGCATGGGATTGTGGTAAGGGCGATCGAATAATAAGTGTCTGTAACACATCAGCCGTCTGAAGTCGGCGGGGTGGCCCAGACGTTGCTTTGAGCGTCTGGGTTGTGCAACAACAAGAGGGTATAGGGGAGACGACCGCCTTTCCACCCTCTTGTTCCTTCGTCACCCAGACATCCAAGGCGATGTCCGGGCCACCCTGGGCTGATGAAAACTTGGTCTTGACGGGGGGTTTGTAGTCTGGTTTATTGAGTTGGTTCTGTTTCGCTGGGGGAGTCTGTGTGAGGCGTCAGGGAGGGCGTGGTCATGGCGGTTTTGATTGAGTCGGAGGGGCCGA